>NZ_JBFBCF010000005.1:0-97302 GCF_040683035.1 Streptosporangium sp. NPDC051022
CCCGCGGGAGTCCGACGGCTCCCGCGGGGACCCGCCGGCGCCACCTGACTCCCGTCCCCGCCGGGCGAGACCCCACCGGCGGGGACGGGCGGAAAAGGCGGCCGATCGCCGTTCCGGGAGACCGCCTCGCGTCGATCTGTTGCGCACATACGACGTTAAAGTGTGACGATGCAGGTACGGCAGTCAGAGAAGCTCGCAAACGTCTGTTACGACATCCGCGGTCCCGTGCTGAAACGAGCAGCCGAGATGGAGGCCCAGGGGCACCACATCCTCAAGCTGCACATCGGCAACCCGGCCCCGTTCGGCTTCGAGGCTCCCGAGGAGATCCTGCAGGACGTGATCCGCAATCTCCCCGTCTCCCACGGCTACGGCGACTCCAAGGGGATCCTCAGCGCCCGCAGGGCCGTCGTGCAGCACTACGAGGAGCACGGCATCGCGGGTCTCGACGTCGAGGACGTCTACCTCGGCAACGGCGTCTCCGAGCTGATCGTGATGGCGATGCAGGCGCTGCTCAACAACGGGGACGAGGTGCTGGTCCCCTCCCCCGACTACCCCCTGTGGACGGCCGCGGTCTCGCTCAGCGGGGGCACCCCCGTCCACTACGTCTGCGACGAGCGGGCGGACTGGCTCCCCGACGTCGACGACATCGCGTCGAAGATCACCGACCGGACCAAGGCCCTGGTGATCATCAACCCCAACAACCCGACCGGCGCGGTCTACCCGCCCGAGCTGCTGGAGCGTCTCGCCGACCTCGCCCGCAGGCACGGCCTGGTCGTCTTCGCCGACGAGATCTACGACCGGATCCTCTACGACGGCGCGGTCCACACCTCGATCGCCTCGCTGGCGCCCGACCTGTTCTGCCTGACGTTCTCCGGCCTGTCGAAGACGTACCGCGTGTGCGGATACCGCTCCGGCTGGATGGTGATCTCCGGCCCGAAGGAGCGGGCGACGTCCTACATCGAGGGCCTCGACATCCTCGCCAACATGCGGCTGTGCCCGAACGTGCCCGGCCAGCACGCGATCCAGGCCGCGCTCGGCGGCCGGCAGAGCATCAACGACCTGGTGCGCCCCGGCGGGCGGCTGTGCGAGCAGCGCGACCGCGCCTGGAAGCTGCTCAACGACATCCCGGGCGTGAGCTGCGTCAAGCCCCTCGGCGCGCTGTACGTCTTCCCCCGCCTGGACCCCGAGATCCACCCGATCGTGGACGACGTCCGCTTCGCCCTCGACCTCCTGGAGCGGGAGCGGCTTCTCATCGTGCAGGGCACCGGGTTCAACTGGCCCCGCCCCGACCACTTCCGCGTCGTCACCCTCCAGCACGCCGACGACCTGGAGGAGGCGATCGGGCGTCTGGGCGGTTTCCTGTCCACCTACCGGCAGTGACCGCAGGCGGAGGACTCATGCCGCCTCCCCCTCCCGGTCTACTGTGGGAAGGACCGTGCAGGCAGGACCGGGTGGAACCGCGGCGCGCAGTTCCCTGCGCGCCGCGCGCGAGCAGACGTACGCATCGCGTACGCGGGAGAGGTCTTGATGAACCGCTTGAAGAACGCGACGAGCCCCTACTTGCTCCAGCACGCGGACAACCCCGTCGACTGGTTCGAGTGGGGTGAGGAGGCGTTCGCCGAGGCCACACGGAGGGACGTGCCGCTGCTGATCTCCGTCGGCTACTCGGCGTGCCACTGGTGCCACGTCATGGCGCACGAGTCCTTCGAGGACGAGACCACCGCCGCGACGATGAACGAGCACTTCGTCAACGTGAAGGTGGACCGCGAGGAGCGGCCGGACGTGGACGCGGTCTACATGGCGGCCACCCAGGCCATGACCGGCCAGGGCGGCTGGCCGATGACGGTCTTCGCCACCCCGCAGGGCCACCCCTTCTACACCGGGACCTACTTCCCGAAACCGCACTTCCAGCGGCTGCTGGCCGGTGTGTCGAACGCCTGGACCGGCGACCGCGCCGCCGTGCTGGAGCAGGGCTCGAAGATCGTGGAGGCGCTGAACGAGCGGGCCGCGCTGCCCGCCGGTCCGCTGCCCACGGCCCACACGCTGGCCCAGGCCGTGGAGAACCTGAGCCGCTCCTTCGACCCGGTGCGCGGCGGGTTCGGCGGGGCGCCGAAGTTCCCGCCGTCGATGGCGCTGGAGTTCCTGCTGAGGTACGCCGCCGCCGGCGGCCCCCACCAGGAGGAGTCCCCCGCGACCGTGGGCCTGGCGGCGCGGATGGCCGGGGAGACGCTGGAGGCCATGGCCAGGGGCGGAATCTACGACCAGCTCGCCGGCGGGTTCGCCCGCTACAGCGTGGACGCCGAGTGGGTGGTCCCGCACTTCGAGAAGATGCTCTACGACAACGCCCTGCTGCTGCGGGTCTACACGCACTGGTGGCGCGCCACGGGCTCGCCCCTGGCCAGGCGGGTGGCGCTGGAGACCGCCGACTGGCTGCTGGCCGAGATGCGCACCCCCGAGGGCGGCTTCGCCTCGGCCCTGGACGCCGACAGCGAGGGCGTCGAGGGCAAGTTCTACGTCTGGACCCCCGAGGAGATCCGCGAGGTCCTGGGCGAGGAGGACGGCGCCTGGGCGGTCGGCCTGTTCGAGGTGACCGGCACGTTCGAGCACGGCACGTCGGTGCTCCAGCTGCCGGTCGATCCCGACGACGCCGAGAGGTTCGCCCGGGTGCGCGCCGCGCTGCTGGCCGCGCGTGCCCTGCGGGTACGGCCGGGCCGCGACGACAAGGTGGTCGCCGCCTGGAACGGCCTGGCCGTCGCCGCCCTCGCGGAGACGGGCGCCGTGTTCGACCGGCCCGACCTGGTCGAGGCGGCGCGGGCCGCGGCCACGCTGCTCGACGAGCTGCACGTGGACGGCGACCGGCTGCTGCGCACGTCGCGCGACGGCCGGGCGGGGGGCAACGCCGGAGTCCTGGAGGACTACGCCGACGTGGCCGAGGGCCTGCTCGCCCTGTACGGCGTGACCGGGGAGGTCCGCTGGTTCCGGCGGGCCGGGGCGCTGCTCGAAACGGTGCTCGACCGGTTCGCCGACGGCGCCGGCGGGTTCTTCGACACCGCCGACGACGCCGAACGGCTCTTCCAGCGCCCGCAGGATCCCACGGACAACGCGACCCCGTCGGGCCAGTTCGCCGCCGCCGGGGCGCTGCTCTCCCACGCCGCGCTGACCGGCTCCGCCAGGCGCCGGGAAGCCGCGGAGGCGGCCCTCGGCACGGTGAGCGTCCTGGCGGGCAAGCACGCGCGGTTCGCCGGATGGGGCCTCGCGACGGCCCAGGCCGCCGTCTCCGGGCCGGTCGAGGTGGCGATCGTGGGCGCGCCGGACGACCCCGCGACCTCCGCGCTGCACCGGGCCGCCCTGCTGTCCCCCGTCCCCGGCCTGGTCATCGCCCTCGGCGAGCCGGGATCCGCCGAGGTCCCGCTGCTGGAGGGCAGGGGCCTGGTCGAAGGCGCTCCCGCCGCCTACGTGTGCCGCGGCTTCACCTGCAGGATGCCCGTCACCACCCCCGCCGCCCTCCGAACCGAACTGACCTCCTGACCCACGCCCACGCCCACGACCACGACCACGCCCACGCCCACGACCACGCCCACGCCCACGCCCACCGAACCTCCCACCGACGCCGCTCCCCCGTCACCGCCCCCCGCCGTACCGACGCCCCAGAACCCCCCGGCACGCCGGGAGCACACCACCGCCCCACCCCGGCGCCGTTCCCCGGCGCCTCTCAAGCGGTTCCCTTCAGGGCGCCGGTACGGCGAGCGGGGACACCGAGCCGACCGGCGCCCGTCAACGGCGCGATCGGCGTTATGGGCCTCGTGGCCTTATGGGCGCCCGATGGGGGAGTTTCCCTGGGTCGGTGCCTGTTCGCGGACGCCGCCGGTTCCGGTGCCGTCGGTGGGGCCCCAGCCGTTGTCCGTACCGTCGCCGTTTCCGGTGCCGTCGCCTGTCCCGTTTCCGTCGCCCGTACCGTCGCCGAACCCGTTGCCGTCCCGGTTGCCGGTGCCGTCCCCGTTGCCCGTGCCGTCCGGGGAGGAGGTGTGGTCGGGAAGCGGGCTGGTCGTCTCCTCGGGAGACTGGGAGGGCGGGAAGGTGGTGTCGTCCTGGGTGCCGTCGCCGGTGCCGTCGTCCTGACCGTCCGAGCCGTAGGGGTCGCCGTAGGTGGAGTAGCCGTAGTTGGACGGCTCGCCGAACTCCTTGACCGGCTTGCCGGCCATCGCCTCGGTCATGAAGGCGCGCCAGATCTGGGCGGGGTAGGTGCCGCCGTACAGGGCGCTGCCGTCCACGACCACCGGCTTGTTGTCGTCGCGGAACATGTCCACGGCCGTCGCCAGCTGCGGAGTGAACCCGGCGAACCACACGGACGCCGACTTGTCGGTCGTGCCGGTCTTTCCGGCCACCGGGCGGTCGTAGAGCCGGGCGGCGGATCCGGTTCCCGCGGTGACGACCTGGGTCAGCGCGTAGGTGGCGTCGGTGGCGGCCTGCTCGCTGAACGCCCGCTTCCCCTTGGTCTCGATCTTCGTGGTCTTGCCGTCGGCGTCGGTGATCGAGCGGATCACGTGGGCCTCGCGGTGGACGCCCCCGGCGGCGAAGGTGGCGAAGCCCGAGGCGTTCTGCACGGCGCTCACCGAGGCCACGCCGAGCGGCAGCGTGGCGGCCAGGCGGTGCGGGGAGAGCTGCTCGGCGGGGATGCCGGCCTTCTCCGCGGTCTCGACGACCTTGGCCAGGCCGACCTTCTGCCCCAGGTCGACGAAGGCGGTGTTGACCGAGTTCTGGGTCGCCTTGACCAGGTTGATCTGGCCGTAGGAGTATCCGCCGGAGTTGGGGATGCTGGCGTTGGTGACCCGCAGCGGGGAGTTGCCGTCGACCCGGGTGTCGAGGCCGAAGCCGCTGTCCAGGGCCGCGGCCAGCGTGTAGGCCTTGAAGGTCGAGCCCGCCTGGACCTTGGCGCCGAAGGAGTTGTCGTAGGACTGGGTCGCCCAGTCGCGCCCGCCGTAGAAGGCGACGACCTCGCCGGTCGCGGGGTCGACCGCGGCCAGGCCGGTGCGGATCTTCTCGGTGACGCCGTCGGGCAGGACGGAGGTTACGGCCTTCTCTGCGGCGGCCATCAGGCCCTTGTCGAAGGTCGAGACGATCTTCAGACCGCCCTGGTTGACGGCCTCGTCGGTGTATCCCCTGCGCTTGAGCTCGGCCGTCACCTGGTCGAGCATGTAGCCCTCCTGCCCCTTGGGGGCGAAGATCGGCCGGGGCTTCTTGAGCTCGGGGAACGTGGCGGCCGCCGCCTGCTCGGCGGTCAGCGCCCCGGTCTCCCGCATGCCGTCGATCACCGACCGCCAGCGCGCCTTGGCGGCGTCGAGGTCGGCGCCCTGGGGATCGGCGAACCGCGAGGGCTGCTGGATCACGGCGGCGAGGTAAGCGCCCTCGGAGACGGTCAGCTTGCCGACGTCCTTGCGGAAGTAGGCGTCGGCGGCCGCCTGGATCCCGTCGGCGTTGCGGCCGAAGTAGATCGTGTTGAGGTACTGCTCCAGCACCCAGTCCTTCGGCTTCGACTGGTCGACCTTCAAGGAGATCATGACCTCCTTGAGTTTGCGGGTTATGGAACGTTCCTGGCTGAGGCCGCTGTAGTAGTTGCGGACCATCTGCTGGGTGATCGTCGAGCCGCCCTGGATCTGCTGGCCGGTGAGCGTGGACCACATGGCGCGGAAGGTGCCGGTCACGGAGACGCCCTTGTCCTCGTAGAACGAGCGGTTCTCCGCGGCGATGACCGCGTTCCTGACGTGCTGCGGGACCTGGTCGAGAGGCACGCTCTTGCGGTTGACGCCCTGTCTGGCCAGCACGGTCTTGCCGTCGCGGTAGTAGATCACCGACCCCTGGGCGGTGGCCCTCGGCTGCGTGCTGCCGGGGATCGGCGTCATGGCCCACGCGACCGCTAGCGCTCCGGCCGTGGAGATCGCGAAGACGCCGAAGACGACGAGCGCGATCCGCAGAAGTCTTCTCCTGGGCCTGGCCTTGGCCGTCTTCTCTCCGCCCTTGAGCACGCGTGACCCCCCGTCCGTCCGCGGCCGACCCCCGTCGGCCGCACGGAACCGTAAGGGTAAACGATGCATAACGGTGTCTGAACCCTGCTTGGGATAGTACGGCTAGCTCCTCCCGTGGCGCGGCGCATCCGCCACCAAGGGAAGGACCCGGTATGGCACGGGTGTGTCCAAGGCGATCACGGACGAGGTCCTGACCACCCCGTGGACCTCAACGATCAGGTCGATGACCCGCTGCAGGTCGGCGTTGCTGCGCGCCACCACCCGGCAGTGCATGTCGTCGCCGCCGGTGATCGTGTGGACCTCCAGCACCTCGGGGATGGCCGCGAGCTGGTCTGCGACGGGGACGTGCCCGCTGATCTGGCGGATCTGCAGGGTGACGAACGCCGTCACCACGTAGCCGAGGGCCGCGGGGTCGACGTCAGGGCCGTAGCCGGTGATCACTCCCCTGGCCGCCATCCGGTCGAGACGCGCCTGGACGGTCCCCCTGGCCACGCCGAGACGCCGGGAGCACTCGAGGACGCCGAGCTTGGGTTCGGCCGCGAGCAGGGCGACGAGCCGGGCGTCGAGGTGATCAATCGTCATGATGTACAGGCGCTCCCGCGAAAGAGACGACAGGGTGGACAAATTGCCCAGCAAATAACGCAACTCTTGCACAACCCGCCCATCAAAACCGACAGTACTCGCATGAACGACATCTTTCCCGTGAACGGTATGGACGCGGTGGTTTTCGCCGTCGGCAACGCCAAGCAGGCTGCCCACTACTACTCCAGCGCCTTCGGCATGCGGCTGGTCGCCTACCGCGGCCCGGAGAACGGCAGCCGTGACGAGGTCGCCTACGTCCTGACCTCGGGCAGTGCCAGGTTCGAGTTCCGCGGCGCGGTACGGCCCGGCACCGACGTGGCCCGGCACGTGGCCGAGCACGGCGACGGTGTGATCGACCTGGCCATCGAGGTCCCCGACGTGGAGGCGGCCTACGCGGGCGCGCTGGCCAGGGGCGCCAAGGGCCTGGCCGAGCCGTACACGCTGGAGGACGAGCACGGCAAGGTCGTGCTCGCGGCGATCGCCACCTACGGCGAGACCCGGCACACCCTGGTCGACCGGTCCAACTACAACGGCCCCTACCTGCCCGGTTACGTCGCGGCCAAGCCGATCGTCCCGGCGCCCGAGGTGAAGAACGGCCGTTTCTTCCAGGCGATCGACCACTGCGTCGGCAACGTGGAACTCGGCAAGATGGACGAGTGGGTGGAGTTCTACGGACGCGTCATGGGCTTCACCAACATGGCGGAGTTCATCGGCGACGACATCGCCACCGAGTACTCCGCGCTGATGTCCAAGGTGGTCGCCGACGGCACCCGCAAGGTGAAGTTCCCGCTCAACGAGCCGGCGATCTCCAAGAAGAAGTCGCAGATCGACGAGTACCTGGAGTTCTACGGCGGCCCCGGCGTGCAGCACATCGCGCTGGCCACCAACGACATCCTGACCACCGTCGACCACATGCGCGCCGCCGGGGTCCAGTTCCTCGACACGCCCGACTCCTACTACGACGACCCCGAGCTGCGTGCCCGCATCGGCCAGGTCAGGGCGCCGATCGAGGAGCTGAAGAAGCGCAGGATCCTGGTCGACAGGGACGAGGACGGCTACCTGCTGCAGATCTTCACCAAGCCGGTGCAGGACCGCCCGACGGTGTTCTTCGAGCTCATCGAGCGGCACGGGTCGCTCGGCTTCGGCAAGGGCAACTTCAAGGCGCTGTTCGAGGCGATCGAGCGCGAGCAGGACCTCAGGGGCAACTTGTAGCCCTCGGGAACAACCTGTAACAGCGCTTGGCTTTGGAATGGCCGGCGTGTGGTGATCTACGGCTTATGGGATCACCACCACCGGACAACTCCGGCTCCAACCCCTGGTCCGGCCAGTCGCCGTACCAGGGGTACGGAGCCGAACCCCCGGGCCAGGGCCCCGGAACCGGCCCGCCTCCGGGATGGGGATACGGGACCGAACCGCCCATCAGGCTCGGCGGACGCTGGCGACGCCTGTTCGCCGGGGTCCTGGACCTCGTCATCGTCGGGATCATCTCCTCGCCGTTCAGCTACGACACGGTCAACACCGTCTGGGAGACGACCAAGAACGTCCTCGTCCGGGTCCCGGTCCAGAACACCCTGCTGGCGGGCCTGATCGGCTTCCTGTACTACTGGCTGCTGACCGCCTTCTGGAACGGCCAGACCCTGGGCAAGAAGCTGTTCGGCCTGCGCGTGGTCGACGTCAGCGGGCGCCGGGTCGGCGTCGGGCAGGCGGCGATCCGGGAGCTGGTCGCGTGGGTGCTCTACGCCACCTGCTGCCTCGGCTGGATCAACCTCGCCTTCATCCTGTTCACCAGGCGTAAACAGGCCATTCACGACATGGCCGCCAGAACACTGGTCGTAGATTCCTGATCGTGGAAGGTCCCTTGCCCCGCTCGCGTAGTGTGCGACTAGAGACGGCCCGGTAGGCCGGGCGGGGGAAGGGGATTTGTGATCATGGCGTCGCGTCGGCTGGCCATCGCGGCAACCGCAGCGCTCATCGGGACACTCGGTACGGCCGGATGTTCGGCGTCGCGGGGGGACAGCGACTCCACCTCGGCCGTCGCGGGCGGCGCGGCACCCGCCGGCGCAGGGACCGCCCAGCGGCACACGGGCAGGATCGGCGCTCCCGGGATCGGCGACCCCGACTTCCCGAACGACGGCAACGGCGGCTATGACGTCGGTCACTACCGCCTCAAGATCGACTACACCCCGGAGACCAAGCATCTCTCCGGAGTGGCGGGCATCGAGGCGAAGGCCACCCAGGACCTGGAACGATTCAACCTGGACCTGTCGGGTTTCACGGTCAGCCGGGTCACCGTGAACGGCGCCGCCGCGAGGTTCGCCCGCTCGGCGGACGAGCTGATCGTGACCCCGGCCAGGATGATCTCCGACAAGGCGGCCTTCACCGTCGAGGTCACCTACGCCGGAGAGCCGAAGCCGGTCAGGGACTCCTCCAACCTCGGCACCTACGGGTTCATCCCGACCTCGGACGGCGCCTTCGTGACCTGCGAGCCCAACGGCGCGAGGACCTGGTTCCCCGGCAACGACCACCCGGCCGACAAGGCGCGCTACGACTTCGAGGTCACCGTCCCCGAGGGCGTGACCGCGCTGGCCAACGGCGAGATGGTCGGCAGCCCGGCCACCTCGGCGGGCAGGACGACCTACACCTGGCGGGAGACCCACCCGATGGCGAGCTACCTCGCCACGGTGACGATGGGCAGGTTCGAGCTGCGCGAGGGCAGAACGGCGGCGGGGATCAAGAACGTGGCCGCCGTCGACCCGCGCTACAGCGGCTCGCTCGACAACCTCTACACCCTGTCGGGCAAGATCACCGACTACTGGAGCACGGTCTTCGGCCCCTACCCGTTCTCCTCGACCGGCGGAGTGATCGACGACTTCTCCGCGGGCTACGCCCTGGAGAACCAGACCAAGCCCATGTACGGCGGGTTCACCCCGGGCGACGACATCATCGCCCACGAGCTGGCCCACCAGTGGTTCGGCGACAGCATGAGCATCAAGCGGTGGAAGGACCTGTGGCTCAACGAGGGGTTCGCGACCTACGCCGAGTGGCTCTGGTCGGAGCACAAGGGCCACGCGAGCGCCGAGAAGATCTTCCGTACCCACTACTCCACCAGCGCGGACGCCGCCATGTGGAAGTACGCCCCGGGACGCGCCAAGCCGGAGGACCTGTTCAACGACTCGGTCTACACCCGGGGCGGCATGGCGCTGCAGGCGCTCCGGGAGCGGATCGGCGACACGGCGTTCTTCAAGCTGCTGAAGACCTGGAACGCCGAGCACAAGTACGGATATGTCACGACGGAGGAGTTCATCGCGCTGGCCGAGAGGATCTCCGGCAAGCAGCTCGACAGCCTCTTCGAGGCGTGGCTGTTCACCCCCAGGAAGCCGACCACCTGGTGAACCCCCGGGCCACCCGATGATCCGCGTCCCCCGGTGACAGCCCAGACCACCCGGCGACCCGCATCACGCGGCGGCTCCCGGATCACCCGGTGACCCCGGATCGTCCCGCGACCCGGAATCGTCCCGCGGCGGCCCAGGTCAGCCGCAGACGAGCCGGTACCCCTCCTTGCGGAGGGATTCGAGCACGTCGTCGGAGTGGGCGGGGCCCTTGGTCTCCAGCTGGAGCTGGACCTCGACCTCGCCCAGATGCGTGCCGAGCCGCTCGTGCCCGATGTCGAGCACGTTCGCGCCGAGCTCGGCCAGCTTGGTCAGCAGGTGCGCCAGCGCTCCCGGCCGGTCGGGCAACGGTACCCGCAGGGTCAGATAGCGTCCGGCGGCGGCCAGACCCCGCCTGAGGATCTTGGACAGCAGCAGCGGATCGATGTTCCCACCGGAGAGCACGGCGACCACGGGCGGCTCGAACAGCTCCGGACGGGCCAGGATCGCGGCCACCCCGGCCACCCCGGCGGGCTCGACGACCTGCTTGGCACGTTCTAGGCAGAGCAGCAGCGCCTGGGAGATCTCGCTCTCGGTGACCGTGACGACGCTGTCCACCAGATAGTGGATCAGCTCGAAGGGCAGCTCACCGGGGCGTCCGACCGCGATGCCGTCGGCCATCGTCGTGGCGGGCGGGACCGTGACCGGCGTCCCCGCCGCCAGCGAGGCCGGGTAGGCGGCGGCCCGCTCGGCCTGCACGGCGATGATCCGCACCCCGGGCCTGAGCGACTTGGCCGCGAGCGCGACCCCGGCGGCCAGCCCGCCTCCACCGAGCGACACCACGATCGTGCCGACCTCGGGAAGCTGCTCCAGGATCTCCAGCCCGATGGTTCCCTGCCCGGCGATGACGTCGGGATGGTCGAAGGGGTGGATGAACACCGCCCCGGTCCGCTCCGCGTGCTCGACGGCCCTGGCCAGCGCGACGTCCACGGTGTGACCCGCGAAGACCACGTCGGCGCCGTAGGCGCGGGTCGCGGCCACCTTGGGCAGCGGCGCCCCCTCCGGCATGTAGACCGTCGAGGAGATCCCGACCAGCCCGGAGCCCAGCGCCACGCCCTGCGCGTGGTTGCCCGCGCTGGCCGCGACCACGCCCCGCGCCCGCTCGGCCTCGCTCAGACCGGCGATCCTGACGTAGGCGCCGCGCACCTTGAACGATCCGGAGCGCTGAAGGTTCTCGCACTTGAAGTGGACGGGGCCGCCGATGGCGGCCGACAGCACGTGCGAGTGCAGCAGCGGGGTCCGCAGGGCGACGTCGGCCAGGAGTTCACGGGCGGCGACCACATCGTCGTAGGTCACCTGACGATCTGACATGCGGGCCATCCTCGCACCTCCCCCACCCACCTCCGTCCAATCTCCCACCCCACCCCCCACGCTCCCTCTCCCGCCACACACGCGGTGTCTCCCGGCGCCGGTACGGCGAGCAGCGACACGGTCCCGACCGGCGCCCATGAACGGCGCCGGACCGGCGAGCGTCCACGGGCTTGGCGGCAACCACCACGCCACCACCACACACACCCTGCCACCCTGCCCCCACACCGCCTCACCCCACCACGCGCCGCGCTCCCCCTCCCGCCACACACACGGTGTCTCCCGGCGCCGGTACGGCGAGCAGCGACACGGTCCCGACCGGCGCCCATGAACGGCCCCGGACCGGCGAGCGTCCACGGGCTTGGCGGCAACCGTCGTACCGGCGTTAACCGTCGTATTCGTCGTGCAGGCGCCACCACTGGTAGGGCGGGCTCTGCGGCCACCCCTCAGGGGAGTCCTCCCAGGTCTCCTGCCTGCCGAAGGGGGTGAGATCGAGGAGGTTGAAGTCGATGCGGAGCCTGTCGACGCCACGTCCCGTCGTGTAGTAGGTGCGGAAGACGTCGTCACCGTCACGCACGAAAACGCTCAGGCCGAATCCACCGCCCGTCCCGCAGTCGGCGTTGAGGTCGCCGTGCCGCGAGGAGTACCACGGCACGGTCCAGCCCATGCGCTCCTTCAGCGCCCGGATCTCGGTGAAGGGGCCGTCGGACACGAGGGCCAGCGAGGTGTCGCGCGCGTGCAGGTGGGCCAGGTCGCCGATGTTGTCGGTGAAGCTCGAACAGCCGGGGCAGTGGTGCGTCCCCGGCCACATGAAGTGGTAGACGACGAGCTGGCGACGGCCCTCGAAGAGGTCGAGCAACCCCACCTCGCCGTCCGGCCCCTCGAAGACGTACTTCTTGCCGAACCTGACCATCGGCAGCCGACGGCGTTCGGCGGCCAGCGCGTCCAACGCGCGGGTCAGTTCCTTCTCCTTCACGAGGAGCTCGTCACGGGCGGCCTGCCACTCCTCGGGCGAGACCACGGCCGGAAGTGCCCGGGGCCCGTCGATCCGGTCGCTCATTTCCTCACCTTCGCCTTCACTACCTTCACCTTCACCTTCACCTTCGCTACCGGCTCGCCCTGAGCGCGGCCAGGACCGGCTCGGGTGTCCGCCCGGGGAAGCGCTCCTGGAAGTCGAGGACTCCGACCCAGGTCGGCCGCAGGCCGATCCGGACCATCCGCAGGCCCGGCCTGTCGATCGTCGCGAGGTACGCGGCCGACGCCTCCTCTCCCATCGTCGAGCGCTGCGCGGCCGCGTACTCCGGCAGCACCCCGTCGACCTCGGCCAGCGAGACCCTTCCCCGGAGCAAGAGCACCTGAGGGGGGCCGTCGGCGGTGTCGATGCAGACGGCGACGTCGGGGCGGGCCTTCAGATCCCTGACCTTGTGGGTGCCGGCGAACGCCCCCATGACCAGTTCGTCGCCGGTCCAGTGGAAGTTGATCGGGATCGCCCTCGGCGTCTCGTCGCCCCCGTTGTAGGCGAGACGCGCCGGGATGGGCGCCGCGAGCAGACGTCGCGCCACGGGTGTGTCCAACAGCCTCACGTCGCCCTGGGGCACGCTTCCCACCCCGCTGTCCGATGCACTCATGGCAACACACCGTATGACCATAAGTCCTTACTCGCAAGCAATAACTCCTAAAATAGGAGCAGATTTTCCCGCCGGTACCGCGACAGCCGTGGAGCACCCCCAGGCGCCGGTAAGGGTCAGCTCACCCAATCGCTATAGCTACACACAGTAATCAGTCGAGTATTTTGTGTGAGCATCCCCTCCGGTCGGGGCCCCGATCCCAGGACACCCTCACCCATTCCTTCAACCGAAGGAGACATCCGCATGCGCGGAAAGATCACCGCCATCGCGCTGGCCATCGCCCTCGCCACCTGCGGCACGACCGCCGCCGCGGTCCCCGCCCAGGCCGCGCGAGAAGATCTGACCTGGGTCGCACTGGGCGACTCCTACACGGCGGGGGTCATCCCCGCCGCGGGACGCGAGTACGAAAGACCGCGCGACGGCTGCGTGCGCACCACGCGCTCCTACCCGAAGGTGATCGAAAGCGAGCTCGGCGACCGGGTCTCCCTGCGCAACGTGAGCTGCGGCAACGCCACCATCGACCACATCCTCAACGAGAAGCAGCATCCGATCGGCTTCTATCTGCCGCCCTTCTCCTTCGACCCCGACTACCCCTTCGCCCCGGTGCCGCCCCAGCTGGACGCGGTGACTCCCGACACCGACGTGGTCACCGTGGGCATCGGCGGCAACAGCCTGGGGTTCGGCCAGATCCTCCTCACGTGCATCAAGCTGGGCGCGCTCGCGGTCGGCCGGGGCACCCCGTGCAAGGACCACTACGGCGACAAGCTGGAGAATCGGCTGGCCAAGGTGAGCGATCAGTACGACGAGATGCTCACCGCGATCCGGGTCAAGGCGCCTCACGCCAGGGTGATCACCGTCGGTTACCCCCACATCGTCCCCGAGAACACCGCCAAGTGCGTCTACGGCAGCCTCATCGGGTTCGCCACCATCACCCGGGGTGACCTCGACTGGCTGCGCACCCGCGCCCTGGAGCCGCTCAACGCCGCGATCAGCGAACGCACGGCCGAGCACGGCGACACCTACGTCGACCTGTACAGCTCCAGCCAAGGACACAGCGTCTGTGACAAGGCCGGAGGCAACAACTGGGTGGAGGGCGTTCTCGACACCTCCGGCCGGTTCGCCGTGGTCCACCCCAACGCCAAGGGCCACGCCAACGCCGCCACCCTGGTCGGACGGGCCATCCTCGGCCTCTGACCTACATCGCTCCCCGGACCGGCCGAGGGCCGATTCGCCGACGCCCAAGGGGCTGCCGGGCCACCGCACCCGGTGGCCCGGTGGCCGTTCTCCGGCATCGAATGGTGAACTCCCCGTTCCGGGCCTATGGACGCTGGGTGCCGGATAGGCCATCATCTTGCGATGAAATCGCTCCCCCTGGCGTCGGGAATCCTCGGTGCCACCCTTGCGCTCGGTATCGCGGGCTGGATGATCTGGCAGTTACAAGAGCCGGACTCGGCTGGCCTCGCGCGTGAGCCGGTCGCCGTCATCGGCCAGAAAACGCGCGCGGCGCTGTTAGAGGCAGTGGATACCTACCTGGAGACGACGACAGACCCCAAACGCGAGAAGCCGCAGGTCCTGGCGGCGCTGAGGCCCGACCTGAAGCCCAAGATGTTCTGTCACGAAGAGCTCATCGAGGTGCGGCAGAAGTCCGAGAACCAGCAGCTGGCCGGTCTGGCCGCCTCGTGCGAGGAGTACGCGCGCACCGGTAAGCAACTCCTGGCCAGCAGCCAGTACAAGAACCTGGCCCTTCTGACCATGGACACGACCGGCGGGCGCTACCAGGTTCTGGACATCCAGGAGGCCTTGGAGGGGGACCTGTTGCGCTCCTCGGTGCGGGAGATGTTCTCCGCCGAGGGAGCACCCCGGGCCCTGGAGATCAGCGCCTCCGATTTCTCCGCCCTGACCGAGGAGAACCGCGTCGAGGGACGAAAGACGTTCGGCCTGCCCGCCGACGCCGGGATCCAGGTCTACCGGCCCGGCTGATGCCGTGCCCGTGACCGCTCACCGGCCTGGACACCGCCGCCGCCTCGGATCCCGGACTCCGTAACCGGCACCGCTCCGGCCCACCCGGTCCCCGGCCCGATCTGTCGTATCGCTCGCCGTACCGGTGTCGCGAACGGCCCCGAACACCTGGAAGTACGGGGCCGTCGCGGCCGGTGGGGCACCCGCGTTCACGCCTGGGAACGACGCGCACCCTGGGGAACGCTTCAGGCACGACCCCGGGAACGTTCCAATCCCGGTGAGCGGTCCCAGAACGCCCCCGACATCCCCGGCCCCGCTCCAACACTCCCAGCCCTCTCCCCGGTCCTCTCCCCGGCCCTCAGCCCTCTCCCCAGCCCTCTCCCGGTCCTGTCGCCTCGCCCCTGAGCTCGTCGTCTTCGGGCGCCGGCGGGTGAACGCTCACCCCATGAGGTGCCGACAAGGATCCGCGTCGGTCCGGCGATCTCCGTCCCGACGCCCTCGGGAGGCGGGCCCCGCCCTGTTCGCGGGCCGGATCAGCCGCCGAGGAACTCCAGGAGGTCGGCGTTGAACCTCTCCTTGTCCCCCGGGACGAGGGCGAGGCCGTGCGAGCCCCCCTGGTAGACCTTGTAGACGCAGTTCGGGATGATCTTGGATGACTTGTCGCCGGCCGCCGCGATGGGCACGATCTGGTCGTCGTCGCCGTGAACCACGAGGGTGGGGATGTCGAACTTCTTGAGGTCCTCGGTGAAGTCCGTCAGGGCGAACGCGTCGACGCAGGCCACCCCGGCCTTGATGTTCTCGGCCATGGCCATGAGCCAGAAGGCGTCCTTGTTGCCCTGGGTGACCTTGTTGCCGGGGCGGTTGGCACTGAAGAACGCCGTCGCGGTGTCCAGCCAGAACTGCGAGCGTTCCTTGATGATGCCGTCCTTGATGGTGTCGAACACCTCCTGTGGCGTGCCCTCGGGGTTGGTGTCCGACTTGATCATTACCGGTGGGATCGCCGACAGCAGGACCGCCTTGCTGATCCGACCGGTGCCGTATCGGCCGATGTAGCGAGCGAGCTCGCCGCCGCCCATGGAGTGCGCGACGAGGGCCACGTCCCGCAGGTCCAGCGCGGTGAGCAGATCGTTGAGGTTGTCGGCGAAGGTGTCGAAGTCGTAGCCGTCCCAGGGCTGGCTGGAGCGGCCGTGGCCGCGCCGGTCGTAGGCGATGCCGCGAAAGCCGTTCTCGGCGACGGCCTTCATCTGGTCCTCCCAGGCGTCGGCGTTCAGCGGCCATCCGTGGATGAAGACCACCGGCGCGCCGGTGCCCCAGTCGTTGTAGAAGATCTCGTTGCCGTCGCGCGTGGTGATGTAAGGCATCGCGGTGAACCCCCGGTGTCGATGCTGGTCGATGAACCTCGGATGTCTCGAATGTCTCGGATGAGCGGCCCGCCGCCTGCCGCCGTACGGCCCCGAGCGCTGTCCCCCGCCCCGCCGTCCCGCCGCCTCCGCTGCACCGAGCTCCGGTACGGCCACACACAGGCCCCTGCGGACCCGCGAGGGATCCGTGACGCGATCGGAGCGCTTCGGCGGACGGCTCTGCACTCCTTCACTGCTCATGAGCGGTGATACCCGCGCTCCCCCACCGGCCTACTGAGCGAACAGCCCAAAACCGAGTCCGCAGATGTTTACCTGGGCACCGACCACGGATTCTCACACCCCCACCCCTTCACCGCTTTCGCCCCCTTCACCTTGTTCGCACCCCCCTTCACCGCATTCACCCCCCACCCTTTCACCGTGCTCGCCCCCCTTCACCGTGTTCGCCCCCCACCCCTTCACCGTGTTTGTGACCATCCAGGCGCCGGTACGGCGAGCGGTGAAGCGCGGCGAATCGGCGCCGGTGAGCGGTGCCCGGCCCGGTGAACGTTCCCGGTCACAGCGTCAGGAGGGCAGGTCCAGCCTCGCCCACACGACCTTCCCCTCGGGGTCGCCCCAGCGGTAGCCCCACGCGGCCGACAGATCCTCGACGATGCGCAGACCCCGGCCGCACTCGTCGTCGAGGGAGGGGGCGGTGAGCCTCGGCGGTGTACGGCAGGCGTCCCAGACCTCGATCACCACCGCGTCCCCCATCCGGTAGAGCCCCGCGCGCACGCACCGCGAGTTCCGGGATATCTCATCTTCATTGCCTTCGTTTCGGAAAGCGGAGGCGTCGTTGCCCGTCGCGTTGACGGCATTGGTCACCAGCTCGGTCATCACCAGGCTCGCGACGGTTTCCAGCTCCTCCATTCCCCATTTCGCCGGAGCGCGTTCCACGAGTCTGCGGGCGAATGACCGCGCGATCGGATGGGCCGCCAAATCCATGTGGTCGGCCTGGTCCGGCGGTTCGGTCGCTCTCATTGCGCCGCCTCCAGGACGCGCTGGAACGCGTTGATGTCGAGCGCCCGCACCCGTTGGTCCCGCCTTCGGCCCCAGGCGAAGAACCAGCCGGTGGGGTCCTTCACCGCCCCGATCCGGAACGGCTCTTTCGCCCGCCGGACCAGCACGGCGAGATTTTCCTTCACCGGCAGGTCGACCACCGTTCCCGGCCCCGTGGCGTGCAGATCCCACGCCAGCCGTACCAGATGAATGAACCGCTCCTGCTCGTCGCGCATTTTCGTCATCAAATCCTCCGGGCGTCTTGAGCAAACATGGCCGAGGCATGAAAAATTGCTATGCCGGTCGTGTGTGATCCGGCGTGACCCAAGGGCGATAAACCCTCGGTACCGCCATCATCACTAAGAGTTATGGATGTTTCCTTAAATTTCACTTAAGCTCGGAGTGCCCGTAAGCGGATTCCTACGTCAGAGCAGGACAGACAATGACATGCCGCCGGTTTTTCTGGTCTGAATTCCGGCATGGATCCGGCGTTAACGCTTTATTGAATGCCCGGTTTTCCCTGATTAATGGAGGTTGCGATGGGTAATGAACCCACTCCAGACCCCGGGTCTCCCCGCGTGCGTTTCGGAGTTGAAATGCGCCGTCTGCGCGAGACCGCGCAGTTGTCCCAGTCCGCCGTGGCCGCCCGCCTGGGGTGCACCCAGACCCAGATCAGCCGTCTGGAGATGGCCACGCGCACCCCGTCGAGGTCGGACGCGGAGAAGCTCGACCAGATCTTCGGCCTGGTGGACAGACAGCACTTCGTGAGCATGCACCGCCGCATCCTGGCCCGCCCCGGCGGCCCGAAGTGGTTCATGAGCTGGGTGGAGGAGATCGAGCCCAACGCGCTGGTTCTGCGCTCCTGGGATCCCCTGCTGGTTCCAGGGCTTCTCCAGACCGAGGCCTATGCCCGAGAGGTTCTCAGCCAAGAGCCTCGGATCACCCCTAAGGAGGTGGACGAGCGTGTTCAAGCTCGCATACGACGTCAGCAAGTCCTGGAGAAGGAGGATGCTCCGTCGTTCTTGGCCCTGATCGACGCGGGCGTGCTACGCCGTCCGGTCGGCGGCCCAGCCGTGATGCGCGAGCAGCTCGACCACCTGCTTAAAGCAGTATCCCTGCCCACCGTCTCCATCCAAGTCGTCGCCCCGGAACGCCTCCCAGGCCTTCTGGGGGCCTTCATGATCGCCGAACTTCCCAACGGGGAACCGGACACCATTCACGCAGACTCCCCGGCCGAAGGGCAGATTTCTTCCGCTCCCCACGTGGTGACCTCCATCTGGAACCGCTATGAAGCCATACGACTCTGGGCCTATCCTGAGCACGTATCACTCCGAATGATCGAGGAAGTGAAACAGGAATGGACCTGAACACGGCCACATGGCGAAAGTCATCGCTTTCCGGATCGAATGGCGGCCAGTGCGTTGAGGTGGCCACCAACCTCCCCGGCGCAGTCGCGGTCCGTGACAGCAAGAACCCCTACGGCCCCAAACTCCTCTTCGCCCCCGCCGAATGGCACGCTTTCATCGACGGCATCAAAACCGGTCAGTTCGACCACCTGGCCTGACCGTCCCCGCCGGCGCCGGTCCCCCATCCCGCAGAGCAGGGACCGGCGCCAACCCGTCAGTCGGAGGAAGTGAAACAGGAATGGACCTGAGCACCGCCGTATGGCGAAAGTCTTCGCTCTCCGGAGGAAATGGCGGGCAGTGCGTGGAAGTGGCCACCGGCCTCCCCCGCACGGTAACGGTCCGTGACGGCAAGAACCCCCATGGCCCCGCCCTCCTCCTCACCCCCGCCCAGTGGCGCGCCTTCACCGGCGGGATCAGGACCGGCCGATTCGACCGGCCGTCATGATCCGTCAAAGCCCGAGACGCCCGTTGGGAGTGGGCGCCGCCATGCTGCTGACGGCGGCATCGGTGTCGGCGTGCAGTGGCGAGCCCGCCGCCCAGGAATCGCCCCCCCTCCCCGCGACGGGTTCCCTGCCATCCCCGTCCCAGCCCGCGGCGACCGTGGGACCGGAGGCACCCACCGGGAAAACCCGAGACTGCCCGGTCACCCGGGTGAGTGACCGGCCCGCCGATCTGCCCCCCGAGGTGGTGGGACAACTTCGCAGGCAGAATTCGGACCCCGCCGACTGGTACGGCGGCGGCGGCCTCTGGGTGCTGCTGAACACGTCGCAGTTCGCCTATCCGCAGCCTGACGGCAAGGTGGACATCAAGATGCCGTGGTGGCGCGTCCTGGACGGACGGCTGACCATCGACGCCGTGTCGCCGGAGACCGGGGAGACCGCCAAGGGCGACGTCCCGTACGGTTACTCGGTGCCCGGGTTCCAGGCCTCCGGGCTGACACTGCCCCACCTGGGCTGCTGGTACGTCACCGGCACCCTCGGCGAGACCCAGGTCCGCTTCTTCGTCAAGGCGGTCTCGCCCCCGGAAACGAAACCTCTGGACACGAAGCCCTCGGACACGAAGGCGGAGGACCCCTCGAGCTGAGGGATCACGCTCGCCGGCGGGCCACCTCGCACTCGCTGCGTGCCAGCGGCCGCCCCAGCGTGGTCACCCCCGAGCCGCCCAAGGCCGCCCGCGACCCGCCGCCCGATCCCCGGACGCTCCGTCATCTCGTCTGCCAGACCGGCCAGACGCGGCGCCCCCGGTGACACGGGTGAGAGCGAGTCACCTTTCGTTGGGTGAAAACGCCGGTCAGTGCATCGACAGTGACCTACGTCGACCTACGTCCCCGGGACGATCATGGTTGAGCGGAGCTCGACGGGGTGTGCTCACTCACCGCCGCTTTCGGCCACCCGGTCGAGGACGACGTCCAGCAGACCGGGGAAGCGGGATTCCAGTTCACCACGGCGCAGGGTGAGGTAGAGCTTGCGGCCCGCGCGGCGCTGGCGGATCACTCCGCTCTCGCGCAGGATTCGCCAGTGGCTGGTCATGCTCGACTTGGGCACGTCAGGCGAGATCTCACCGCAGAACCTTTCCTCGCCGGAGGCCAGGGCCCGCGCGATGCCCAGCCGGATCGGATGCCCCAGCGCGGCGAGCACATCAACCAGCTCGATCTTCTCGGCGTCGGGATGGTGCAGTTCGGCCACGACTACCACTGTACGCGATTCTCGTACAGTTTCCTCCTTCGGCTTGACACCCCCCATCTAACAGTACGAATATTTCGTACCGTCAATCGTACGTGATTTACGTACAGTCGAACCGTAAGGACCGCCATGACCACGTCGTCCAACGATGCCCTGCAGGACACCGCGCTCGCGGCGTCGCTGGAAGGGACCTTCTCCAGTCGGCACGCCGAGGTGAACGGGATCCGCCTGCACTACGTCGAGGGCGGCAGCGGTGAGCCGCTGCTCCTGCTCGGCGGATGGCCACAGACCTGGTGGCAGTGGAACAAGGTCATGCCCGCACTGGCCCGCCGCCACCGGGTGATCGCCGTAGACCTGCGCGGTATGGGAGGCTCGGACAAGCCCGCCGACGGCTACGACAAAAAGACCATGGCGGCCGACATCCACGCGCTCGTCCGCCACCTGGGCCTGTCGACGGTCAGCATCGCCGGCCACGACATCGGCGCCATGGTCGCCTACGCCTTCGCGGCCAACCATCCCGAGGCGACCACAAAGATCGCGCTGCTGGACGTCCCCCACCCCGACAAGACATGGTCCGCGTTCAGCCTGCTGCCCGAGCCCGACCAGCACATCGACTCGGTCATCGAGGCCGGCGCCCGCTCCTACCTGTGGTGGTTCGCCTTCAACCAGGTCCGCGGCCTGCCCGAGCAACTGCTGGAAGGCCGCAGCCGACTGCTGGTCGACTGGCTGTTCAACCGTCAGGCCAAGGATCCGGCCTCCATCGACGAGCGATCCCGGCAGGTGTACGCCCACGCCTACTCCACCGCCGACGCCGTACGCGCGGGCAACGGCTGGTACCGGACCTTCAACCGCGACATCGACGACGAGCGGACCTACGGACGGGTGAGCGCACCGGTCCTCGCCCTCGGTGGAGACGGAAGCAACTACACCTACCTGCGTGAACTCATGCCGTCCAAGGGCGCGGACGTCCAGGTGATCGAGGTCGCCGATTGCGGTCACTACATCCCCGAGGAACAACCCCAGACCGTCATCGACGCCCTGACCGCCTTCCTTGGCTGACCGCGCGATCCCCACCGGCACCCTGACCGCCACGAACACGGCGAAGACGAGCAGTCACCACACCCGGAGGTCAGGGTCTCAGCGAGGCCGCCTCGCGGCCGTGCACGATCAGGGCGTACAGGACGACCACGTCGACGGCGATGACGATCATGGACCACCAGGGGTTGACCGCGATCCACGCCATCTGGGTGACGGCGTTGATGATGACGAGGATGATCGCCACCACGCGCGCCCATTCCAGGCCGAGGGACACGGCGATACCGACGATCACGAGCAGGACGCCGATTATCAGGTGGACCCAGCCCCACGGGGCGAGGTCGAAGGCCAGCCACCCTCTGCGGGTCTGCACGTAGAGGTTGTCGCTGAAGATCGCGTACAGGCCGTTGATCACGTTGAACAGGCCGTCCATGATCATCACCATGCCGGCGAACCAGATCCAGCCGACCCAGCCCGTCACTTTTGTGTCGCGCGTTGTGCCATGTATGTCCTGCGTCATATGGGTCTGTTCCCCCTCGGCGATCACTCCGTCACCGCGACCTGTGCAACCTCGCCCAACGGGCTGCTCTCTCCGGGACGACCGACCGGCGTGTCTTTACGATCCGCCGCCGCCGTTGATCATCTGTGTCCCTCGCTGATCATCTGTGTCCCCATTCGCACCGCGAAGTGGGCCGGTGGTGCCAGGATGTCGGTATGACCGAGGTACACACCGCTCATACCGCCGACCTGGACGCCGGCGTCCTCAAGGCCGCGCGCGCCCTCCTTGAGGAGGTCTTCGATGGGGACCTGAGCGACGAAGACTGGGACCACACCCTGGGCGGCATCCACGCCCTGGTGTGGGAGGGCGCCGAGCTGGTCGGGCACGCGGCGGTGGTCCAGCGGCGGCTGCTGCACGGCGGACGGGCGCTGCGCACGGGTTACGTCGAGGGTGTCGGGGTGCGCGCGGACCGGCGGCGGCGCGGGTACGGCGCGGCCATGATGGCCGCGCTGGAGCGGGTGGTCTGCGGGGCGTACGACCTGGGCGCGCTGAGCGCCTCGGACATGGCCGTGAACTTCTACGTGGCACGCGGCTGGAAACAGTGGCAGGGGTCGACCTGGACGCTCACCCCCATGGGCGTCGTCCGCACCGACGAGGAGGACGAGGGCGTCCATGTCTACCCCCTGGCCGCCCCGCTGGACCTGACCGGCGACCTGACCTGCGACTGGCGCGACGGCGACGTCTGGTAGTCCTCGTCATCGGGTGGTGGCCCCCGTCGTCGGGCACGACCACCCATGACGGGGCCGCTACCGATCGGACGGGCCCGCCGGGCTTACCGTTGGGAGGTGGAGCGCGACGGGAGGGCGCCGGGCACCGGCACCCGGACGAGGGATCACCTCGCCAACGAACGCACCTATCTGGCGTGGCTGCGGACCGGGCTCAGCATGGCGGCGCTGGGCGTGGCCGTCGCCAAGTTCGCCTCCGGCAGGGGAATGCACGCCGTCGCCTCGGGTCTCGTACTGCTCGCGGCGGGCCTGACGCTGATCCTCTACGGGACGATGCGCTACAACACGGTGAAGCGGCAGCTCGAATGCGACTCCTTCGCCCCCGCCAGGTTCGGTGCCGTCGTGACCGTGACCGTGGCCACCCTCCTCGTGCTGATCTCGGTCCTTCTCTTCCTCTGACGATCCGCGACGATCCTGTGACGATCAGCCCGAGTTCCCGGCCGGACGGGCCGGACGAGCTGGACGGGCTGGACGGGCGCCGTCGGGGCACCCGGTGAAGCGCATCCGGCGCAGTCCGCTCCCGCTGAACAACAGGTCGCCGGAGCCGGGCCTGAGCATGAACGGGCCCGCCCGCCACATCCCGGCGGGAGCGGGCTCGACGGGCAGCCTCAGGTGGGACCCGACCCCCAGCACGCCGTTCCGTACCGTGACCCGCACGTCCAGTTCCTCGCTGCGGTAGTCGCCGTCGGGCAGGGGTTCGGTGCCCGGCGGGTCGCACGGCAGGTAGACGACCGGACGGGCGGCCTCCGACACGGCTCCCAGCACCAGCCGGTCCTCCTCGCGGGCCAGCCAGAGCCCTTCGGCACCGCCCGTGCCGTACCAGCGGCCGTCCGCGCCGGGGACGAACCCGACGTCCGAGCCGCCCAGCTCCAGCCCGATCCGGCCGTCCGGGCCCGCCTCCACCGTGAGGACGCCGTCGTCGGCCGGGTTGTGCCAGTGCCCGGTGGGCACCTCGGCCATCACCTCGGCCATCACCTCGTTCATCGTCTCGCCCGGGATCACCGGGGCGAGGGACGGCTCACCGAGCAGGAGGCGTGCCAGGCGCTCGCCGAGCGCGATCGCGCCGATCGCGGTCTGGTTGCACAGCACGCCGACGCCGAAGCCGGGATCCGGCAGGTAGAGCAGGTTGGAGCGGTAACCGTGGACGCCTCCCGCGTGCCCGTAGGCGGCACGGCCCGCGATCCGCGTGTGATAAACGCCGAAGGCGTACGGCAGGACGGTGCCGTCGGCCAGGACGGCCCGCTCCAGCATCGCGTCCCGCAGGCCGGCGCCGAGGACCCGCCCGTCGGCCAGGAAGCCGAACCAGGGGGCCAGATCGTCCACGCCGGTCACCAGGCCGCTGTCCCCGACCGCGCTCTCGTGAATGTCCGCCCGCCGGGGGACGCCATCGGCGTTGGCGTAGCCGTACGCCAGTCCGGGCAGCGGCAGCGACGCGTCGTCCCTGAACCGGGTGCCGTCCATGCCGAGCGGGGCGAAGATCCGCTCGCGGGCGAACTCGGCGAACGGCCGCCCGGTGACCTCGGCGATCACAACGGCGGCCAGGACGTAGCCGGTGTTGGAGTAGGCGTAGTCGGTGCCCGGCGGGAAGGTCGTCTCCCGGACCTTCCGGATGATCCCGAGCACCCTCTCCTGGGTCATCTCGGCCGGCGGTGCCCCGACGAGGGACTGCAGCGCGTACCACTCGGGCAGGCCGCCGGTGTGCTGCAGGCACTGCCGCAGCGTGACGGGGACGCCGAGGCTCAGCCCCGGCACGTGCGCCCTGACGTCGTCGTCCAGGCCGAGTCTGCCCTCCCTGGCCAGCATCAGGACACACGCGGCGGTGAACTGCTTGCTGACCGACGCGACACCGAAACGCGTGCGGGCGTCGATCGGAACGCCGAACTCCACGCAGGCCATCCCCTGGGCGGCGGTGAGCAGCGCCGCGCCGTCGGCGTAGACGCCCACCGCGAAGCCGGGATCGCCCGGCTTGACCAGAGCGGAAATCTCGTTCTTCACCAGCTCAAGATCCAGATCCATCCCTCCAGTATCGCGACGTGACACGGCGCACCCCTGTAGATCATCGGCGCGAAGTCGACGGCCGTGTTCCGGCGCCCTCCGATCACGGCCATCCGGCGATCACCGCCGCTCCGTCTCTCCCCCGGCCGGCGTGAACCGGCGCCGTAGCGCGCGGTGGCCGAGATGTCGCCAGGCTTCCGCCTCTTCTCCGCCCGTCCGCCCGTCCGCCCGTCCCGGTACGGCACCCGCCGTACCGGGGTTCCCCGCCCTCGGCGCACACCGAAAAATAAATTTGTCTTGACAGAAAAAGTCGTCGGCAAGAGGATGGGGGCATCGCGAAGCGAACGACGACAGGGAGCACGAAGATGACGACGAACGGCTACGCACCGGTCAACGGCCTTGAGATGTACTACGAGGTGCACGGCACCGGCACGCCGCTGGTCCTGATCCACGGCGCCTTCTCCGGCATCGGCACCTCCTTCGGCGCCCTGATCCCGGGCCTGGCGAAGAACCGGCAGGTGGTCGCCGTCGAGCTACAGGGGCACGGGCGCACCGCCGACATCGACCGCCCGCTGAGCCTCCCGCAGCTCGCCGACGACACGGCCGCCCTGCTGTGCCATCTCGGCATCGCCCAGGCCGACGTCTTCGGCTACAGCGTCGGCGCCGCCGTCGCCCTGGAGCTCGCGCTGCGGCACCCCGGACAGGTCCGCAAGCTCGTGTTCGCCTCGCTCTCCGTCACCAAGGACGGCCCCCACCCGGGCCTGGCGGAGGGGATGGACCTCCTGCAGCCCGAGCACCTGGCCGGGTCCCCGTTCCACCAGGAGTACCTCGACACCGCGCCGAACCCGCAGGACTTCCCCACGCTGGTCACCAAGATCAAGCAGATGAACCGCGAGATCTCCAACTGGCCGGCCGAGCTCCTCCGGTCGATTCAGGCGCCCGTCCTGACCGTGATCGGGGACTCCGACATCATCCGCCCCGAGCACGCGGTGGAGATGTTCCGGCTGTTCGGCGGCGGCGTGATGGGCGACAACGTCGGCCTGCCGAACGCCCGGCTCGCCATCCTTCCCGGAACCACCCACATCACGGTCGTACACCGCGCCGAACTGCTGACCCCCATGATCGACGAGTTCCTCGACGCCCCCGTCTCCCAGAACGCCTGATCCTCGTCTCCGCCGACGCAAGGCCGTACGTTGTACGAGATCTACCCGGCGGATCGGCAGAAGAAGATGACCCGATGAGCGGTCATCGCAGATGGCGTGAGAGCGACCATCTGGAGCGCGCTGTCGAGACCGCGAGGGGACCCGAGCAGTTCGAGGTGGAGATCCAGCGCCTGCGTGACGAAGCCCAGGTATGGCGTCTGGCCGACATGCGCAGACGTCGAGGGCTCACCCAGAACGAGGTCGCGGAGAACATGGGCGTCTCGGTCGGCCGGGTGTCCCAGATCGAGAAGGGTGACGTGTCCACGCGGGAAGTCCCGGACCGGTATGTCGCCGCCCGGGGAGGGACTCTCGAATTGATCGCCGACTTCGGCGATGAGCAGCTCGGCGATGAGCAGCTCAAAGTCAGTTGAGCGTTCACCGGCCCGCCCACCCGGCCCGCGGGCGCCCCGGTGTCAGTGGGGCCAGTAGTGGGTGGCGGCGAGGATGAGGGCGGCGGCGCCTATCAGACCCGCGTCCTGGCCGAGGGCGGCGGGGAGGATCCGGGTCCTGCGGGCGAACTCCATCCGGGTGTGGTCGCGGAACGTGGTCTCCAGGGGGCCGAACAGCAGGTGACCGGCCTGGGACAGGCCGCCGCCGATCGTGACGACGTCGAGGTCGCAGAGGTTGACGGCGGAGGCGATGGCCAGGCCGAGGGCCCTGCCCGCCCTGTTCATCGCGGCCAGGGCGATCTCGTCGCCCGCCCCGGCGTCCAGGGCGAGCCGCCGCCCGCTGGCCGCGGCCGTCTCCACGTAGTCCGCAGGGTCTGCAGGTGCCACGGAGTCCACATGGTCCATGTGGTCCGCGTGGACTCCGTGGTCCATGTGGTCCGCGGAGTCCCGCGCGGCGGAGGGCGGGCTCGCCGTACCCGGCCCCCGGCCCGGCTCCGCCGCCGTGTTCGGGTTCCGGTCCTGTCCCACCGCCGTCTCCAGGCTCCGGCTCTGCCCCGCCGCCGCGCCCGGGATCCAGCCCTGCCCGACCGCCCAGGCGGCCAGGCCCGGTCCCCGCGCGACGGCCTCCAGACAGCCCCGGGCGCCGCACCCGCAGAGCGGTCCCCCGGGTTCGACCACGACGTGCCCGATGTGGCCCGCGTTGCCGCTGCCGCCGTGGATCAGCCGGCCGCCCAGGATGAGACCGCCGCCCACGCCGGTGGAGACGACCATGCCGAGCATTCCGGGACTGCCCCGGCCCGCGCCCTTCCAGTGTTCGGCGACGGCCAGGCAGACGGCGTCGTTGTGGACGCGCACCGGCACTCCGGGGAAGCGCTCGGCGAGCCGGGCTCGGAGCGGAAAGCCGCGCCAGCCGGGCATGTTCAGCGGCGAGACGACGCCGTCCGGCCAGATCATCGGGCCGCCACAGCCGACCCCCACGCCTTCGACCCGGAAGGCCCCGGCCCCGGAGCCCGCCCGGGAATCGCTCCCGGATCCGCCCGGCGGGGAACCGTCCGCCCCGGAGTCGTCCAGCACCGAGTCGATCAGGCCGGTGAGCGTCTTCCACAGGGTGTGGGCGTCGCCGCCCTGAGGGGTCGCCACCCGGCGGGCTCGGTGGACGCCGCCCCCGGAGTCCACCAGGGCGGCGGCGAACTTGGTCCCGCCGATGTCGACGGCAAGCACCGATCCGGGCATCTAGCGATCATATGACCGGTCGGCGGCCGGGCGGGAGGAGAAGACCAGGACGGAGGCGGTGAACCCGTGCACGTGGTTGTGGCCTCCGACGGGCCCGACCTCCCCTGCCGCGAAGAACCCGGCCACGCCGATCGGGCCGAGGGTCTCCCTGACCGCGACCGCGTCGTGGTCGGCGCTGCCGAACATGGCCGAGCCCCGGCCGTTGCAGGAGAACAGCAGGGCGCCGTCCACCCGGCCGAACTCCTCGCGGTGCGCGTCGAGCAGTTCGTAGAGGTCCTCGTCGGCCGTGGCGGCGTCGCGCACCTGGAAGCGGACGGTACGGCCGATCTCGACGACGTCGCCGATGGCCACGGCCTCCCGCTCGGGGTCGATGCCGAGCACTCCCCGGATCAGGAAGTCGCCGTGCTCGTGGCGTTCGGCGTACTCGTCCATGGCGACGCCTATCTGCAGCCCCGAGGCGACCAGTTCCCTTTCGTCCTCGTCGAGCGCGCTGACGACCTCCTCCAGCCTGGCCAGCGCGGGCTGGCCGGCGAGTTCGAGCAGGAGGTTGTCCTCGACGCCGGTGACGGCCATGGTCGGGCCGATCGGACGGCAGCCCTGGCTGACCACGGTCTTGACGTTGATGGAGCCGCCGAGCAGCACGCCGACCGCGCCCTCGGTGTAGATCTCCCCGTCGGCGAACAGCCGTACCGCGCCCCTGCCCTGGAGCGCGTTGGCCAGACCGCCGATCAGCGGGAGGTTGCCCAGCACCTCGTCGGAGCGCTCGACGAAGCCGTCGGTGGGGAAGCTGTAGGGGTCGGCGAACAGGATGGCCGCCTGGTCGTCGGAGCGGGGCTCCGGCAGGCCGACCACGACGAAGCGGTCGTCGGCCCGCAGGGTGTCCAGCGCGAAGGTCGTCAGCCGGGCCCCGTCCAGGGTGGCCGCCCACGCGCTGACCGAGGGGGTGACCTCGATTCCCCGCCCGTCGCCGATCACCCCTGTCGCGCTGCAGCCGATCACCGACGCCCCGGGGACCATGCCCATGACGCGCAGCCCGGCGCGGGAGACGTCGTCGGGATCGTCACCGCAGATGAAGAAACAGACCAGGTGAGGGGGTCCGGTCAGGCCGGAGAGGGCCTGGCGCACGGCGATCTCGGCGGTGGCGACCAGGTCGGATCCCACGGCGAGACCGTCGGCGAAGGAGCTCGTCAACAGCGCCACTCGTCTCACCTCCCCTTCTTGTCCGAAGCCTTGCCTTGCAGCGATTCTCCCCACTGTGAGGACAAGCACGCGCATCGGTCGTCACACGATGGCCAAGATCCGGAATCGGGATAAGAGTCCCGGTTTCGGCGTCGGGGACGTAGGCTCGGTCCCGTGCCTCAAATCCCAGAGCCACGTACTCTGCGCGAGCTCCGCGCGAGCGGCCATATCCACCGTACGGTAAAGGCCGAGATCCGTGAGAACCTCCTGGCCCGCCTGCGGGCCGGAGAGTCGCGGTTCCCCGGCATCGTGGGCTTCGACGACACGGTCCTGCCTCATCTGGAACGGGCGCTGCTCGCCGGGCACGACCTCGTCCTGCTGGGTGAGCGCGGCCAGGGCAAGACCCGGCTCATCCGCACCGTCACCGGTCTCCTCGACGAGTGGACCCCGGTGGTCGAGGGCTGCGAGATCAACGATCACCCCTACGAGCCGTCCTGCGCCCGCTGCCGCCGCCTGGCCGCCGAGGCGGGCGAGGAGCTGCCGATCTCCTGGCGGCACCGGGACGAACGCTACGGCGAGAAGCTCGCCACCCCGGACACCTCCGTCGGCGACCTGATCGGCGACGTCGACCCCATCAAGATCGCCGAGGGGCGCACGCTCGGCGACCCGGAGACCGTCCACTACGGGCTGGTCCCCAGGAGCAACCGGGGTGTCTTCTCGGTCAACGAGCTGCCCGACCTGGCCGAGCGGATCCAGGTCTCGCTGCTCAATGTGCTGGAGGAGCGCGACATCCAGGTCCGGGGATACAACCTGCGCCTGCCGCTGGACATCCTGCTGATCGCCAGCGCGAACCCCGAGGACTACACCAACCGCGGCCGGATCATCACCCCGCTGAAGGACCGCTTCGGCGCCGAGATCCGCACCCACTACCCGCTGTCGATCGAGACCGAGCTGCGGCTCATCCGCCAGGAGGCCGCGCTCGACCAGGTGGGCGCCGACCTGCCCGACCACCTGGTCGAGGTGATCGCCCGTTTCACCCGCCTGGTCCGCGAGTCGACCGCGGTGGACGCCCGCTCCGGGGTCTCGGCCCGGTTCTCCATCGCCGCCGCGGAGACGGCCGCCGCCTCCGCCATACGGCGCGCGGCGCTGACCGGCGAGGAGCACCCGGTGACCCGGGTCGCCGACCTGCCGGACATCGTCCACACCCTGCGTGGGAAGGTGGAGTTCGAGGTCAGCGAGGAGGGCAGGGAGACCGAGGTCCTGGCCCACCTGCTTCGCAGGGCCGTGGCGGACACGTTCCGCGGCACGCTCGGCGGCCTGGACCTGAACCCGCTGCTGGAGAAGTTCTCCGAGGGCGTCCAGGTCGAGTCGGGGACCCTGGTCCCGGCGGCCGAGCTGCTGCACAGGATCGGCCCCGTGCCGGGCCTGGCCAAGATCATGTCGAAGCTCGGCATCGGCGACGAGTCCCCGGGACACGCCGCGGCGGCGCTGGAGTTCGCCCTGGAGGGCCTCTACCTCCTGCGCCGCCTGTCCAAGGACGAGGTGGGCGGCACGACGATCTACCGCACCTGAGGCCCGCGCGGGTCTCGGCTTGACTTCCTCCCCCGGGCCGGACGCCCGGGGACGCGCTGGAGGGGTGTTCGATGAGCTATCGCTATGGCGAGTACCGCGAAGGGCCCGACCCGCTCGCCCCGCCGTACGACGTGCGTTCGGCGCTCGACCAGATGGGCGACGCCGTCCTGTCCGGCGCCACCCCCGGCAACGCCCTGCGGGATCTGCTCAGGCAGGGCCTGCCGGGGGCGCAGGACCGGCGCGGCCTCGACGACCTGCTCCGCGAGGTACGGCGGCGCAGGCGCGAGCTGCGCGAGCGCGGCAGGCTCGACGGGACGCTGGAGCGGGCCAGGGCGCTGCTGGACAAGGCGATCGGCCAGGAGCGGGCCGAGCTGTTCCCCGACCCGTCCGACGACGCCCGGCTGCGCGAGGCCGAGCTCGACGCCCTCCCTGCCGACGCGGCGAGCGCGATCCGGGAGCTGAGCGACTATCAGTGGCGCTCGGCCGCCGCCCGGCGGACCTTCGAGGAGTTGCGCGACCTGCTGCGCAGGGAGGTGCTCGACAGCCAGTTCCGCGGCATGCGGGAGGCGCTGGCCAACCCCGACCCGGCCGCGATGGAGCGGGTCAGGCAGATGATGTCCGAGCTGAACGACATGCTCGACCGGGATGCCCGCGGCGAACACACCCAGGAAGATTTCGACGCCTTCATGTCGAAATATGGGGACATGTTTCCGGAGTCGCCGCGGAACCTGGAGGAGCTGGTCGACGCCCTCGCCCGCAGGGCGGCCGCCACCCAGCGGCTGATGGCCTCGCTGACCCCCGGCCAGCGCGAGGAGCTCGGCGAGCTGATCGGCCAGACGCTGGAACAGGCCGGGCTGGGCGAGCAGATGCGCCGTCTGGGAGAGTCCCTCTACGCCCGCCGCCCCGACCTGGCCTGGAACACCCCCGAACGCCTCACCGGTGAGGACCCCATGGGGATGGGCGACGCGGTGACCGCGCTGGAGGAGCTGGCCGACCTGACCCAGCTGGAGGCGGTGCTCCGCCAGGACTATCCCGGCGCCCGCCTCGACGACGTCGACGAGGCGGCGATCCGCCGCGCCCTGGGCCGCTCGGCCGTCGACGACCTGGAGGCGCTCAAGCAGATCGAGCGCGAGCTGGAGCAGCAGGGCTACCTGCGCCGCCAGCGCGGCAAGCTGGAGCTCACCCCGAAGGCGGTGCGCCGCCTCGGCGAGACCGCCCTGCGCCGCGTCTTCGCCTCCCTGGACTCGGGCCGCCGCGGCGACCACGACCAGGTGGACGCGGGCGCGGCCGGAGAGCTCACCGGTTCCTCCCGGCCCTGGCGGTTCGGGGACGAGCAGCCCATCGACGTGGTCCGCACGGTGATCAACGGCGTACGGCGCGGCGGCGGCACCGGAACGGTGTCCCTGTCGGTCGACGACTTCGAGGTCGCGGAGACCGAGCGGCGCACGGCGGCGGCGGTGTGCCTGCTGGTCGACCTGTCCTACTCGATGGCCCTGCGCGGCACCTGGGCGGCGGCCAAGCAGACCGCGATGGCCCTGCAGGCGCTGGTCACCTCGAAGTTCCCGCAGGACTCGGTGCAGATCATCGGTTTCTCCAACTACGCCCGCGTCCTGCAGCCGGACGAGCTGGCCGGCCTGGAGTGGGACATGGTCCAGGGCACGAACCTGCACCACGCCCTGCTGATCGCGGGCCGCCACCTGGACCGCCACCCCGACTTCGAGCCGGTGGTGCTGGTGGTCACCGACGGTGAGCCGACCGCCCACCTGCGGCGCAACGGTTCGGCCGCCTTCGAGTGGCCGCCGACGCGCGAGACGCTGGAGCTGACCCTCGCCGAGGTGGACAAGATGACCCGGCGCAGGGCGACGCTCAACGTGTTCATGCTCGCCGACGACGAGCGGCTGAAGGATTTCGTGAACGAGGTCGCCCGGCGCAACGGCGGCCGGGTCTTCTCCTCAAGTGCCGACCGTCTGGGCGAGTACGTCGTCAGCGACTTCCTGCGGACCCGCAGGACGCGCTGACCCCGGGCACCGGTCGGGGCGCCGCTCGGGGTATCGGTCGGGGCGCCGGTCGGGGCACTGCCCCGGAGACGAGGCGCGGGTCTCGGGCGCCCGTGTGGATCTCAGGCGCCGGCGCGGGTCTCAGGCGCCCGCGTAGGCGAGGTAGCCGTTGAGCGCGAGGTCGAAGCCGTCGCGGTAGTGGCGGTAGGAGCGGTAGCAGGGCCGCCAGGCGGTGCTGTTGCCGACACCGGCGCGGGCGTCGGCGACCGCGCCGGGCACCCGCTCGGGGCTGAGCAGCAGCCCGCCGCCGAGGTAGCGTGCGCCGGCGAGGACGGTGCAGCGGTCACGGTCGCCGGACACGTAACGGCCGCGACGCCAGCCACTCTCCTCGTCCCACACCAGGGCGTCCCCGTCGGCCAGCATGACCGTGGCGGTGCGCGGGTCGCAGGGCCCCTCCCACCAGCCGGTGGCCTCGGCGCCCAGCGCCTCGACGACGCGGCTCACGTAGAAGGCCGGCTGCCGCCGCCATTCCTCGGTGTACGGCTCGACATGTTTCACACCCACAGCGGGCACTCCCTTGTGCCGTCGTGCACGACATGGTTCAATGCTCGCCCGGCACGACCGCGACTTCACCGCCGACGGCCCCATCACACGGGAACGAGCCCGTAAGTGATCCTACTCACTTCAATGGGATGCTTAGTGCGAAAATAGGAAGATCTACCATCGCACATCACCATAAATGCGAGTTATGCAATTGTGATGTTCTGCCCCCAACTTCTTCCCCGCACCTCCCGTCTCTCTCAACGATGGCGCCCGCCGTCATGGAACGGAATGTGAGGAAGTCCGATGTTCGCGCTGGTCCTCGGAGCACTGCTGCTCATCGCGTGCACCTGTTTCGAGCTGTGCATGGTCTCCCGCCGCCGCGACCGGCAGGACGTTTTCACCCTCGACTGAGCCGGACGCCCCACCGTCGGCCAAACCGGGCGGGCCGCACGACGAACGACGTCGTCGGCACCGGGCGAGCGGCCGGTGATCCCCCGGGCCGGGCCTCCAGGTGCCGGCCGCCGTACCGGAACGGCGTCGAAAGGATCTCGGAAAGACGCCGGCCGGTGGCGGGACCCGTGTGAGCCGTACCCGATCAGGATCACCGAGGGCTAATGTCTGGCTCATGACAGAACTGCTGCTCTGGCTGCACATAGGTTTCGCGATCTTCACCCTCGGGCCGATCACCGCGGCGACCATGTCCACGCCGAGGTTCATTCGCGCCAAAAACGTCAGCGTCGTGCGCTATCTCCACACGACCACCCGGATCTACGGCATCGCGGCCATCGGCGTGTTCCTGTTCGGCCTGGTGCTGGGGCGCGAATACCTCGGCAAGCCCTATCTGTCGATCTCCATGACGCTCTTCATCGTCTCCGCGGTGCTCCTGTTCCTCGTGGACCGCGACCAGCTCGCCGCCATCCGGGTCCTCGAAGGCGAGACCGCGGAGGGCAAGGGCGGCGGGGGCGGCGAGAGCACTGCCGTGGCCGGTGCCGCCAAGGCGCAGAGTGGGCGGATCGCCGCGTTCTCCGGCCTGATCACCCTGATCTGGCTGGTCATCCTGGTGCTGATGGTCTGGGGCAGCCCGGCCTGAACCCCTCCTGCGGCTCACCGCCGGGCGGCGGCCCGCTCGTCTCCTCGCGCGGGCACTCCTTTGGGGCAGGTGCTCCGGTGAGGTGGGCGGGCGGCGCGAAGCCCGGACTCGCCCTCGATCGGGGGAGTCCGGGCTCGGCCTTCCCGGAAGACTCCATCGAGGAGGCCCGGATCCGGCCTCCCCCGGAAGACCCGATCGGGAAAGCCCGGATCCGGCCCCCTCAGGGGAGCGGTCTTGTCCGGGGAGGGCCTCCCCCGGGGGACGGCCTCAGCCCAGAGCCTGGCTGAGGTCGGCGAGCAGGTCGTCGACCGACTCGATGCCGACCGACAGACGGACCAGGTCCGAGGGGACCTCCAGCGGTGAACCCGCCGCGGAGGCGTGGGTCATCCGTCCCGGGTGCTCGATCAGCGACTCGACCCCGCCGAGCGACTCGCCGAGGGTGAAGAGCTTGGCCCGGTTGCAGATCTCGACCGCCTCGGCCTCTCCCCCCTCGACCCGGAACGAGACCATGCCGCCGAAGCGCCGCATCTGCTTGGCCGCGATCTCGTGTCCCGGGTGCTCGGGCAGCCCCGGATAGAGCACCGAGGTCACCTTCGGGTGGGCGAGCAGCATATCGACGACCCGCTCGGCGTTGTCGCAGTGGCGCTCCATCCGCACCGCGAGCGTCTTGAGCCCGCGCAGCGTCAGCCATGCGTCGAACGGCCCCGCGACCGCGCCCATGGCGTTCTGGTTGAAGGCGAGCCGGTCCCCCAGCTCCGCGTCCGCCGTGACGAGCGCCCCGCCGATCACGTCGGAGTGGCCGCCCACGTACTTCGTGGTCGAGTGCACGACCACGTCGGCGCCCAGCGCCAGCGGCTGCTGGAGGTACGGCGAGGCGAAGGTGTTGTCCACGACCAGCAGCGCGCCGTTCTCGTGGGCGAGCTGGGCCAGGGCCGCGATGTCGGCGATGCCGAGCAGCGGGTTGGTGGGCGTCTCCACCCAGACGATCTTCGTCTTCTGCGTCATGGCGGACGCGACGGCGTCAAGGTCGCCGAGCGGCACCGGATCGTAGTGCAGGCCCCACGACTGGTAAACCTTGGCGAACAGACGGTAGGTGCCACCGTAGGCGTCGTTCGGAATGATGACGTGATCACTCGGCTTGCAGACCGTACGGAGCACGGCGTCCTCGGCCGCCAGCCCGGAGGCGAAGGCCAGACCGCGGGAACCGCCCTCCACCGCGGCGATGGCCTCCTCCAGTCCGGTCCTGGTGGGGTTGGCCGACCGGCTGTACTCATATCCGGAGCGCAGTCCGCCGACGCCGTCCTGCTTGTATGTGGACACCGCGTAGATCGGCGGAACGACGGCCCCGGTGTGAGGGTCGGGTTCTTGACCTGCGTGAATAGCCAGCGTTTCGAATCCTTCAGTCATAGGCCCACGCTACTCGTAAACGGGCGGGCGACATCAGACACCGAAACCCGGACCCCGCCACCTGCGAGAACCCCTCTCGGCACGGTGGCCGATCCGCGGAGAGCGGAGATGGGAGGCGGTCGATCCGCAGGCGTCCCCGGCACGCCGGCCGGTCCATGAGCCCGCCCCCTCCGCGAGCTCACGGGGACCGGCCGGCATGCGCGGTGACGGATCCCTTCTCCCCTGCGTCCCCCTTCTCAACCCTCGCCTCTCCGGCCACCCGTGTCAGGCGGCCTGCGGCTCGCGGTCCCGCGTGTGGCGGGCGGCCAGCCGTACGACCTCCCCGCCCGCCTCGACCGGCGGTACCCGAAGGTGACGGCCGCTGCCGCCCTCGGCCTGCTCCCCGTTGACGCGCGACAGCAGAACCGGGTCCGCCAGCGTCAGAGACACCGCGACGACGAGCCCGACGATCAGCAGTGCGACCCCGATGACAGTCATTTCCTCTCCCCTTCGACGTATCAAGCATCCGCTCGGGGCACCGGGCTCCGCCTCCGCTGAAGGACCGGTCTGCCAGGGGTCCGCTCGGCCGAACGGCTGATGCCCGGTGTCAGCCCGTGGGCCTAGGCTCGGTTACCGTGGGGGAAACGCATCGCATCGTCTACTGGATCCAACGGCTCAGCGAAATCGCACTGATCGGCTGGCTCGCGCTGTTGCTCCTGATCGACATAGCGGTGGCGGTCTCGAACGGCGACCTGGCCATGTGGCCGGGCCCGGTGTGCGGTGCCATCGGCATCGTGGCCGTGCTGCGGCGCCGCGCCCATCGGGTCCGCGGATTCACCGTCCTGCTGTGCGTGTCGTTCGTCTTCTCCCTGATCATCGGGTTCAGCGGCGCCAGGGGCGGCCCGTCCCTGGCCGAGATCGGGTCGCTGCTGATCCTCACCATCGGCGGCCTGCGCTGGATCGAGCCGATCAGGCGGGCCGCGTTCTTCTCCCTGGCCTCGATGATCGTGCTGGAGACCGCCGCGGGGCGTCTGCACCAGAACGAGGCCTCGCTGGCCGCCGGCTTCCTCGTCCTCGTCGGCTGGTCCTTCGCCGCCGGTGTCGGCGCCTACCTCCGCTTCCAGCTGGAGCGCCGCAAGGAGGCGGTGAACTCGGTACGGCGGGCCGAACGCCTGGAGCTCGCCCGGGAGCTGCACGACCTGGTCGCCCACCACATCACGGGAATCGTCGTCCAGGCGCAGGCGGCCAAGGTCGTCGCCGAGCAGAAACCGGAGGCGGTCGTCCCGGCGCTCGACGCGATCGCCGGGGCGGGCGCCGACGCCCTGACGTCGATGCGCCGCCTCGTCAGCGTGCTGCGCGCCCAGGACGACGCGGCCCGCTCCCCCGGCACCACGCTCATGGACATGCGGACGATGGTGGAGCGCTTCTCCGCCGGCGGCCCCCAGGTCGCCTTCGACATCGGCCACGGCATCACCGACGAGACACTGGCCCCCGAGGTGATGACCACCCTCCACCGGGTCCTGCAGGAGTCTCTCACCAACGTGCGCAGGCACGCCCCCGGCGCCGGATGGATCGAGGCGGACCTCCGGCTGAGCGACGACTCGGAGCGTACGGCCAGGCCGGACAGGGCCCCCAGGGCGGGCTCGGGCGCCAGGCGGGACCAGCGCCAGGGGAGTCCGGGACGCCGGGTGTGGCTGCGCGTGCGCAACTACGGCTCGGCGGTCGACGCCAGGATCTCCCGCCTGGGCGGCGGCTTCGGCCTGGTGGGCATGGCCGAGCGCGTCGAGGCGCTCGGCGGCCGACTCACCGCGGGCCACACCCCCGAGGGCGCCTGGGAGGTCCTGGCCGAGTTCCCCGTCTGATCATCGGATTCCGTTTCGCGGACCACCGGACGTTGAGCGTCTGCACCGTTTCTCTACACGCTGACACCGGAATATGCATTTCCTTCCGGCAGGATGGCCCTCTCCCACGAACCGGCCTTCCCCGGAAAAGGAAAAGCACATGGGACGATGGTCCGCTTTCACGGTTCTGGCTTTGATCGTGTTCGTACCGCCCGCCGCGGCACAGGCCGCCTCCCCCGATCCGGTGCGGGCGATCGTACAGCGGATCCAGGCCGGTTACGGCGTCCAGATCTCCGAGGTCTCCCTTTCGATCGACGAAAAGCAGATCTCCCTCAAGACCCGTAGAAGCGGGTGGGTCCAGTTCGGCCCCTCCGGCCCGGTCGCCTCCGAATTCACCTCACAACTGGTTCTCGACTCCCATGCCAGGAAGGCACTGGGCAGGGAAACGGAGGCGTTCCGATCCTTGGGCGCATTCGATCCGAGCCACATCGTCGTCGTCGAGAACACCGCGTACGTCTCCGGCGGCGTCTACGACATCTCACTCCCCGAGGGGAAGACCTGGGTGCGCATGCCCTACCCGGTCAAGGCCACCGCGGCGAGCGCCCAGCGGATCGACGTGTTCGATCCGGCGGTGCTGAGGGCCGTACTGAAAGGATCGGCGGGAGAACCCGTCTCCGGCGGTTTCCTCTACCGGGGAGCGGTGAGCCACGCGGAGCTCTACAAGGCCTCCACTCCTCACACGGACGCGTTCGCCACCGAGCCGACGAGTGGATCCGGCAGAACGAAGATCTTCTGGAACCTCTGGACCGACGGCCGAGGTCTACCGACACGGCTGACGACCAGCGAGACCAGGGGAGGACGCGAGCTGTCGCTGACCCGGAAAGCCGACACCCGGTACGCCGGCTGGGGATCGCGGGTCACCGTCACCGCCCCGCCGTCCGAGCAGGTCATCGACGACAAGGACCTGCCGGAAGGTCTTCCCGGGGCCAGGAGAATCATCACCGCGCCGCGGTGACGGGCACCCGGGAGTCCTCACCCATGTGGACACGGCGGATCGAGGTCGGCCGGCACGCGAACGGAGAAACGCGGACCGGGAGGGCGCGGCCCGGGTGAGGGCCGTGCCCGGCGGTCCGCGGTGTCGGGACTAGTGGTTGTTGACCAGGAAGGCCAGCAGGTCCTGGCGGGTGAGCAGGCCGACGGGCTTGCCGTCGTCCAGGACGACCGCGGCGTCGGCCTTCTCCAGTGCCTCGATCGCGATGGAGACCGGCTCGCCCGCGCCGATCATGGGCAGGGGCTGGGACATGTGCTCGGCCAGCGGGTCGGTCGGCCGTACCCGGCCCCGGTAAAGAGCTTCGAGCAGGTCGCGCTCCAGGATCGAGCCGACCACCTCGGCGACCATGACCGGCGGCTCCTCCTTCATCACCGGCAGCTGCGAGACGCCGTACTCCCGCATGATGGAGATGGCGGTGTCGACCGACTCGTGCGGGTGGGTGTGCACGAACTCGGGCAGCCCCGTGCCCTTGCGGTGCAGTACGTCCCTGACCAGGCCCTCCTCCGAGGAGGTGGTCAGGAAGCCGTAGTCGGCCATCCACTCGTCGTTGAAGACCTTCGACAGGTAGCCCCGGCCGCCGTCGGGCAGCAGCACCACGACCACGTCCTCGGGAGCGGCCCGCCTGGCCACGCGCAGCGCCGCCACCGTGGCCATGCCGCAGGAGCCGCCCACCAGGAGCGCCTCCTCCCTGGCCAGGCGGCGGGTCATGCCGAAGGAGTCCTTGTCGGAGACGGCGATGACCTCGTCGCAGATCCCGGTGTCGTAGGTGGCGGGCCAGATGTCCTCGCCGACGCCCTCGACGAGGTACGGCCTGCCGGTGCCGCCGGAGTAGACCGAACCCTCGGGGTCGGCTCCGATGACCTTCACCCGGCCCCCGGAGACCTCCTTGAGGTAGCGGCCGACGCCGCTGATCGTGCCGCCGGTGCCGATGCCCGCCACGAAGTGGGTGATCCGCCCCTCGGTCTGCTCCCAGATCTCCGGTCCCGTGGAGAGGTAGTGGCTTTCGGGGTTGTTCGGGTTGGAGTACTGGTCGGGCTTCCAGGCGTTCGGCGTCTCCTTGGCCAGCCGGTCGGAGACGGAGTAGTAGGAGTCGGGGTGGTCTGGGGAGACCGCCGTCGGGCAGACCACGACCTCGGCCCCGTAGGCCCGCAGTACCGCGATCTTGTCCTGGGCCACCTTGTCCGGCACGACGAACAGGCACTTGTAGCCGCGCTGCTGCGCCACGATGGCCAGTCCGACGCCCGTGTTTCCCGAGGTGGGCTCCACGATCGTGCCGCCGGGGACCAGTGCCCCCGACTGCTCGGCCGCGTCGATCATGCGCACCGCGATCCGGTCCTTCACCGAACCGCCCGGGTTGAAGTACTCCACCTTGGCGAGCACCTGGGCGGGCGCCCCGGCGGTCACCCTGTTCAGCCGGACAAGGGGGGTGTTGCCCATCAGTTCGACGAGCGAGTCATGCACACGCATCGCGACGATCACCTCGAAATACCGCAGCCTTGTCGGCTTGTTGTGTTGAACGCCGTGGCCCTCATGGGGATGAATGGGACTCGGCTTGGTCTCAAGACCACGCTACCGTCGCGGTGTACCGAAGGGGCAACGCCACGTGATCTGGACACCGAGGGCGGCGCGGACCGCCCGGCGCATCGCGGCCGCCGCGGCCGTAGGCGGAGGAGGGCTGACCGCGCTCGGTGTGGTCACGTACGGCCTGCTGTTCGGTGAGGCCCTGCTGGCCCGGCACATCGTGGGCCGCCCGCACGGCATGGAGGGGCCGCCCTCCGACGGGGTGTACGGCGACTTCGACGGCGAGCCGATCCGGATGGTCATGCTGGGCGACTCGACCTCGGTCGGTCTGGGCACCGCCGACGCCTCCGAGACCCCTGGCGTGCTGATCGCCACGGGTTTGGCCGTCGTGGCCGAGCGTCCGGTGCGCCTGACCGTGGTCGGCAGGTCGGGGGCCGTCTCCGCCGATCTCGGCGACCAGGTCGATCTGGCTCTCGAAGCCGCGCCCCAGGTGGCGGTCGTCTTCGTCGGCGCCAACGACATCACCACGCAGGCGAAGCCGACGCACGCCGTACGGCACCTGCAGAAGGCGGTGCGGCGGCTGCGCGAGGCGGGGGCGGAGGTGGTCGTCGGCACCTGCCCCGATCTGGGGACCGTCAGGCCGATCGCGCAGCCGCTGCGCTGGGTGACCAGGCGCTGGAGCCGCCAGCTCGCCGCGGCGCAGACGGTGGCCGTGGTCGAGGCGGGCGGCCGTACGGTCGCCTTCGCCGACCTGCTGGGCGCCGAATTCGATACAAACCCGGGCGAAATGTTCGGACCGGATCGTTTCCATCCATCTGTCCAAGGTTATCTACAGATTGCTTATGCGGTGCTACCTTCTGTATGCACCGCACTTGGACTGTGGCCAGAGCCGCGTTCCGAGCGCAGTGAGTCGATCTATCTCGCGGCGGCCAAGGCCGCGGAGGAACCAGGCGCCGAAGTCTCCGCAACCCGCGTCGCCGGCCGAGCAACCGGACCCCACGGACGGTGGGCGACACTGCTCCGTCGGAGGCACGGGGTGCTGCCTCGCGACGTCTGAGCACGGTCACCCTCCGCGGCGAGGTCGTAACGCCTCGCCCCCATTGGAGTGCAATGCCCGTGATCCGGCCTTACGCGCAAACGGCTGCGGTCCTCGCCGGAGCCCTCACCCTGGCCGGCTGCTCCGGCAGCGAAGCAGCCACCCCGGCCCATCCCACCTGGCACAACGGCGAGGTGAACGCGGTCAGCCGCACCGCCTCCGCCGCCGGGGTCGCGATGACGACCTCGATGCGCTCCGACGGCACCCTGGAGACGGTGGCCGTCGACCTGGCCACCGGCGGGAAGCTGTGGGCCCATCCCGCGACCATGGCGGGACGGCTGCCGGGGATGGGGATCCCGGCTCCGGCGATCATCGAGACCGGCGCGGGACAGGCCGTCGCGGTCGCGGTCGATCCGGCCCGCCCGGGCCGCCCGGGCCGGTGGAACGCCACCCTCGTCGGCCGTGACGCGAGAACGGGGGTGCAGAGGTGGACCCGCCCGCTGCACTCGACCTTCGGGCCGCAGAGGTGCGGGGCGTTCGTCTGCGTGTCCGAGCACACCGCGCTCGCCAAGGCCCGGTTCGTCGTGCTCGACCCGGCCACCGGCAGGCAGCTGTGGAAGCTCCCCGGCATCGCCGAGGTCGAGTGGTCGGATCCCTCCCGCGCGGTGTTCCTGCGCCTGGCCCAGCACCCCGTCCTGGAGTCCTACGACCTGAAGTCCGGCAAGCGCGGCTGGCAGCTCCCCATCGAGCAGGCCCTCGGCTCCGGGGTCGACCTGTCGGGCGGCTGGTCGTTCGGCGCGACGGCCGACAACCTCACCGGCTACGTCGCCCCCTACACCAGCCCCGCGACGAAGAGGGTCTCCTCCTTCGGCCTGTTCTCCGTCAAGCTCACCGACGGCACGGTCAACTGGATCCGCCCCTCGGTGGTGCGCGTCTACCCCAGCGGCAGCCCCGGGCTCGCGCCGGTGGTCCGCCCGGTCGACCAGCAGGGCCAGTACGGCGGCTTCGCCCGCCTCGACGCCGAGAGCGGACGGGTCCTCGGCCAGGTCCCCGCGGCCCAGGTCCCCGGCTCCGGCTGGTGGCTCGCCTTCCCCGCCCGGATGGAGAAGCTCGGCTTCCTCAAGCACGACCAGCCGGGCAACGCCTTCGACCTCGCCACCGGGCGCACCGCGGAGGTCAAGAACGAACACGGCTGGTCCTTCTGCGTCACCGACCCCAAGCCGCTCGCGCTCAGGAACCAGCCCCCGGGGTTCTACCCGGTGGCCTCCCTGTGCGAGTTCGACCTGGCCAGCGGGCGAAAGGTGACGGGCTCCGAGGCGCCCCCCGTCTGGTTCACCGGCAGCCAGGACGGCTGGCGGATGTGGCGTGACGAAGCGGGCGGACTGCACGGGATCAAGGACGGCGCCGGCACCTCTCCCGGCATGTACGGCTGATCCCGGCCCGCTCCCCGCGCCCCGATCCCCGTTCCGGAGGGTTCACGCCTGCCGTACAAAGTTCTGTTTCGAGCCGCCCCGGTCGCGATCTCGGCGTCTCCTGGAGATAGCCTCCGATTCAGGAGTGACCGACCGACCCAGGAGAGCCACATGCCCGAGGCAGTCATCGTCGCGACCGCGCGCTCGCCCATCGGACGCGCCTTCAGGGGATCACTCAAGGACATCCGTCCCGACGACCTGACCGTCCAGATCGTCAGGGCGGCCCTGGCCAAGGTGCCCGAGCTCGACCCGGCCACCGTCGACGACCTGATGCTCGGCTGCGGCCTGCCCGGCGGCGAGCAGGGGTACAACATGGGCCGCGTGGTGGCCACGATCCTCGGGCTGGACACCGTCCCCGGCGCCACCGTCACCCGCTACTGCGCCTCATCCCTGCAGACCACCCGGATGGCCCTGCACGCCATCCGGGCGGGAGAGGGCGACGTCTTCATCTCGGCGGGCGTCGAGTGCGTCTCGCGGTCCGTCAAGGGCACCTCCGACTCGCTCCCCGACACGCAGAACGAGCTGTTCGCCGAGGCGTGGGACCGTACGGCCAGGGCCGCCGAGGGCGGCGGCGGGGTCTGGCACGACCCGCGCGAGGACGGCGCGCTGCCCGACGTCTACATCGCCATGGGCCAGACCGCGGAGAACGTCGCCGGGCTGAAGGGCGTGACCCGCCAGGAGCAGGACGAGTTCGGCGTCCGCTCCCAGAACCTCGCCGAGAAGGCCATCGCCAACGGCTTCTGGGAGAAGGACATCACCCCGGTGACCCTGCCCGACGGGACCGTCGCCGACAAGGACGACGGCCCCCGCGCGGGGACGACCTACGAGGCCGTCTCCCAGCTCAGGCCGGTCTTCCGCCCGGACGGCACGGTCACGGCGGGAAACTGCTGCCCGCTGAACGACGGCGCGGCCGCGGTGATCGTGATGAGCGACACCAGGGCCGCCGAACTGGGCATCACCCCGCTGGCCCGGATCGTCTCCACCGGAGTGACCGGCCTGTCCCCCGAGATCATGGGACTGGGGCCGGTCGAGGCCTCCAGGCAGGCCCTGGCACGGGCGGGCATGTCCATCGGTGACGTGGACCTCGTCGAGATCAACGAGGCGTTCGCCGCCCAGGTCATCCCGTCCTACCGGGACCTCGGCGTCGACCTCGACCGCCTCAACGTCAACGGCGGCGCCATCGCGGTCGGCCACCCGTTCGGCATGACCGGCGCCCGGATCACCTCCACGCTGGTCAACAGCCTCCGCTTCCACGACAGGACGATCGGCCTGGAGACCATGTGCGTGGGCGGCGGCCAGGGCATGGCCATGATCCTGGAACGCCTCAGCTAGAACAGCTGGAACACCGCCTCCCGTGGAGGCGGGGCCGGGTCAGCCGTGGATGTCGGATCAGCCGTGGATGTCGGGGCCGGCGCGGGTGATCTCGATTCGCAGGATCACCCGCCGGTCCCGCTCCATGGCGGCCCGGTAGTCGTCCCAGTCGGGGTGCTCGCCGGAGATGTCGCGGTAGTAGCTCACCAGATGCTCCATCGCCTCCGGCAGCGAGACGACCTCCGTGTCGCCCTCGATCTGGATCCACGGGCCGAAGAAGGCGTCGGTCGTCACGCAGAGCGTCGCCCGGGGATCCCTGCGGAGGTTCCGGACCTTCGCGGCGGTCTCCCTGCTGCTGATGATCGCGCGCCCTTCGGCGTCCAGTCCCACCGTCACCGGGGACATCTGAGGACGTCCGTCGGCGTGCCTGGTCAGCAGGACCGCACGGTGGTTGTCGCGGATGAAGTCACGTGCCTTGTCGAGATCCATGATCCCATCATGGCCGGACGCGTGAAAGCCCGCACCACCGGGCCGGGGTGCGGGCTTGCGAAGACGCTCGGCTTACAGGTGACGGCTGCGGCGGTAACGCTCGTGCTCACGCACGATGGCGGCGGCGTAGCCGTGGGACAGCCCGTGCTCGTCGGCGAGCCAGTTGGCGCGCTCCTCACAGCGCAGGAAAGACGGGCCGTTGTCGATGGTTTGGAACCACTCTGGGAGTGCGCGTCCGGTGATGTCCGGGACTCTTGCGATCAGTTTGCTCTGCGTCTCCAGTGAGTGGTTCAACGACATGGGCACCTCCACGGATAGGGCTCCTTTGCTTGACAGTGCCTCACGAAATCGCAGATGGCAAGTCTTACGACCTGCCCGTCCACGGTTTTCGTCGCCGCGGTGTCGCTTTCTGTTTACTTTCCGGTCTTTCGGACGTCCATCACACATCCATCCCAGCCTTCTCTTTCGCCTCCCTCATCTCTCCGCTGCCCGGCGTACAGCCCGCCGGAAAGGCGAAACCCCCGCCGGAGGGGTTCCGGCGGGGGTTTCGCCCAGCGGTTCAGCGGCCCGGCCGCTAATCGTTGCTTGTGAAGTAGCTCAGGAAGCGCAGGATCTCCAGGTAGATCCAGACCAGGGTCACCGTCAGGCCGAAGGCCATCAGCCAGGAGTACTTCTCCGGGACGCCCGCCCGCACGCCCTGCTCGACCGAGTCGAAGTCGAGGAGCAGGAAGAAGCAGCCGACCAGGATCGCCGCGATGCTGAAGACGTACGCCAGCAGGCCGCCGGAGCGGATGCCGATGCCGTCGGCGATGAAGAAGCTCGCCACCCAGTTGACGAGCATGAGGCCCATCAGGCCGAGGCCCGCCGCGACGACGAACTTGGTGAACTTCGGCGTGACGCGGACGATGCGCAGGGCGTAGACCGTCAGCATCGCGCCGAAGGCGAGGGCCGTGCCGACCACCGCCTGGAAGACGACACCGCTGTACAGGTCGTTGTAGATGTGGCTGGCCACACCGACGGCCACGCCGTAGGCGACCGAGTAGCCGAGGATCAACGCCGGGTTCGTGCTCTGCTTGAACGAGACGATCAGAGCGAGCACCAGGCCGACGATCGCGCCGATGGCCATCGCGGCCACACCGAGGTTCAGCGCCCAGGCCACCGCGGCTGAGACGACCAGCGTGCCCAGGGTGATGAAACCGCGCACGACCACGTCGTCGATCGTCATCGCCCGCTGCGCGGGAGGCGCGTAGGCCGGGGCGTCGTACATGCCGCGGAGCTGCTCGGGGCTCGGCGTCCCCCATGCCTGCTGCTGGCCGCGGGACTGCCTGCTGAATACGGGGTTCTTACTTTCCATCGCTGCCTCCACGCTGCGACCTATGCGATCAGCGTATTAGATCGGTTGTCACGCGGCCGTATCGTGTTGATATCCGTTTTCGGGTCGGCTGCCGTACGGCTACCGCCGAAGGATCCAACGAGCGGCCGGCCCCCTCGGTTCCCGGCTTTCACAGAGGCGTCACGACCCGCTGGTCGAAAAGACGCTGGGACGCCTCGACTTCGGCGAGGTTCCGCCGGGCCCACTCACAGATGCCCGTCACGGTGACGAGCAACTCCTGCCCGATCCTGGTGAGCACGTATTCCACTTTGGGCGGCGAGGTCGGATAGACGTTGCGCTCGACGATGCCGTCGCGCTCGAGGGCGCGCAGGGTCTGGGTGAGCATGCGCTGGTTGATGCCCTCCACTCTGGCCTTGAGCCGGGAGAAGCGCTGCGCCTCGTCCCCGAGGGCCGCGATCACCAGGAGTGACCACTTGTCCCCGATGTGCCCGACGACCTGCCGGGCGACTCCGTTGGCCCGCAGCACCTCGTCCAGGGTTCGATCATCGCCCATGGTTACCATTCTATACCTGGGTGTCAGGAAATCCCACCGCCGCGAACCGAATCCCGTCAATCCCAGAACGAGGGGATGGACCCCGGTCTCGGGGTGACCTGGATTTGCGGACCGGCATTTTGACCGGCGAACCCTATACGATCCGCACCCGCGGTAGACGACCCGGTGAAAGAGAAAGGCCCGCGACCGGGTTTTCCCTGGTCGCGGGCCGAATTGCACAGATCACCACGAGTGCCCCCGGAGGGACTCGAACCCTCACTCGAACCCTTTTAAGGGGTTTGCCTCTGCCATTGGGCTACGGGGACGCCGCAATCATACGTAACTGACCACTCATCCGAGGAGCACAACTTTGTATCAGGCGTCACACAAACATGATGCGGTGTTTCGATCTTCGAGTTGAGCTCCGTCCATGGAATCGGGGGCTTTGCCCATGCTCCCGCTCCATCCGGAAGGATCTCACGAACCGGCCATCACGCGGGGTGCGCACCCGAACGTCGAGCGTTCACGTGATCGGCCCCGGAAACGCCGTTTCTGGAAACGCCGCCCCGGAAACGCCGAGAGACCCCGGATCACCGGGGTCTCTCGGACAGGTGCGGGCCTCAGGTCGTGGCGGCCCTGTGGAACTCCTCGCGCGGCGCCTCGATCTCGCCGAGCGAGACGGTCTCCCGCTTGAAGAACAGCGCGAGGGTCCAGTCCATCATCACGCGGACCTTGCGGTTGACGGTCGGCACCCGCGACAGGTGGTAGGTGCGGTGCATGAACCAGGCGGGCAGCCCGCGCAGCTTGATCCCGTAGACGTTGGCCACGCCCTTGTGGAGGCCGAGGCCCGCGACCGAGCCGACGTACTTGTGCCGGTAGTCGACCAGCGGCTGCCCGTGGAGCTGGCGGGTGATGTTGTCGGCGAGCACCTTGGCCTGCCGTACGGCGTGCTGGGCGTTGGGCGCACAGTACTGGCCCGGATTGGTCACGTCGGGCACCCCGGCCACGTCCCCGGCGGAGAAGGCGTTCTCGACCCCGGCCACCGTCAGGCGGGTGGTCGTCTTGATCCGGCCGCGCTCGTCCAGGGGGAGGTCCCCGGCGTTGACGACCGGGCTCGGCTTGACCCCCGCGGTCCACACGATGGTGGCGGACTCGAACTCCTCACCGTCGGAGAGCTTCACCAGGCCGCCCTCGCAGGAGTCGAGGCGGGTCTTCAGCTTGACGTCGATGCCGCGCTCGCGGAGCTGCTCGGCGGTCCACTTGCCCATCTCGGGGCCGACCTCGGGCAGGATCCGGTCGGTCGCCTCGACGAGGACCCAGCGCATGTCCTCGCGCGAGACGTTGCGGTAGTAGCGGACCGCGTCGACGGCCATGTCCTCCAGCTCGGCGAGCGCCTCGACGCCCGCGAAGCCGCCGCCGACCACGACGAAGGTCAGCGCCCTCTTGCGCAGGGCCTCGTCGCCGTCGGTCTCGGCCCGGTCCAGGAGCTCCAGCACGCGGTTGCGCAGCGCGATCGCCTCACCGACGGTCTTGAACCCGATCGCGGCGTCGGCGAGGCCGGGGATGGGCAGGGTGCGGGAGACCGAGCCCGCGGCCATGACGAGGATGTCGTAGTCGAGGTCGTGCGGGGTGCCGACGTTCGGCTCGAAGGAAACGGACTTGGCGGCGTGGTTGACCTTGGTGACCTTGCCGTTGAGGATCCTCGCCCTCGACAGCACCCGGCGGAGCGGCACGACCACGTGCCTGGGCGAGAGGTTTCCGGCCGCCGCCTCGGGAAGGAACGGCTGGTAGGTCATGTGGGATTCGGGGGTGAGGACGGTGATGCGAACGCTACCGTCGCGCAGTTCCTTGCGGAGTGTGTGCTGCAGGCGCAGCACGGTGTAGAGCCCGACGTAGCCCCCACCGACGACCACGATGTGCTTGGAGTTGCGGTTCACTTCGACGTCATCCTTAGGTCCGAGGCCTTGTGAAAGCTTTCACAAGCATACGTGCCCCCCAAAGACGACACCAGGCACCCCCCATGTAATTTTCGTCATAGTTTCCAGAATCGGCAGATCATCACCATCTTCCCGAGCGAAGTTCTGTCGATATTCTCTTTGTGATCGAGTTCACAAGCTTCGCAGCGCGTTTGCCCTGGTGAAGAGGGCATCGAGCATCTCGGCGGTGACGCGGCCGGTGAAAGTGTTCTGCTGGCTCGGGTGATAACACCCCAGAAGATGCGCCGGAGTTCCATCTCTGGAGATTTCGACCTCCACGCCGTGCCCGAAGGACGGTCTCGGCGTCGGCAGGACGTACCCGGCCGCCCGCAACGCGGGCCAGATCGCCTGCCAGGCGAAGCCGCCCAGCGCGACGACCACGCGCAAGCTCTCCGCGACCAGCTCGACCTCCCGGGCCAGCCATGGGAAGCAGGTCGCCCGCTCCGACGGTTCGGGCTTGTTGGCGGGCGGGGCACACCGTACGGCCGCCAGCATCCGCGCGCCGATGAGACGCTGCCCGTCTCCCGCGTGAACGCTGGTCTCCTGCGCGGCCAGACCGGTCCGGTACAGCGAGGCGAACAGCCAGTCACCGCTGCGGTCCCCGGTGAAGATCCGTCCGGTGCGGTTCCCGCCGTGCGCGGCCGGGGCCAGCCCGACGATGAGGACCTCGGGCCGTTCCTCCCCCCACCCCGCGATGGGCCGTCCCCAGTAGGTCTCCCCGGCAAACGCCCGCCGCTTGACCGTCGCCACCTCCTCGCGCCACTCGACCAGGCGCGGGCACGCCCGGCAGACGGACTGCCCGGCCGTGAGTTCGCCGAGCGTACGGCTCGCTCCGGCGAGCTCGCCGACCTCGGCGGGGTCGTGGGCGACGGGGGTGTCGGGGCCGGCGGGATCACCGGGCCAGCCGGATCCGGGAGGAACGAAGGTCATGCCTCCGATCGTGCCACCACGCCGTCACACCGGCGGACACGAGGGCGAGAGCGGCGGGCGGGCGTGACGGGAAAACGAAAGCGGCGCCCGCCGGATGCGGACGCCGCTCTCTTCGTTCGGGTGGAGCCCTCGTTCAGGTGGAACCGTCAGACCGGTCCCGCTACCGGGCATCGGCCCCGGTCACCTGGCCGAGACGTTCCCGCCCAGGGTTCAGGCCGGCGTGTTCGTGGAGGTGGGCGTCGGGGTGGGCGTGGGGACCTGGCAGGTCACCTTGCCCTCGACGGTGCCGGTGGTGGAACCGCCGAACAGCTCGATCGCACGCTTGCCGGTCCCGGACGCCGAGGCGGTCCAGGAGTCGGTCACGATGCGGCTCTGGTAGGTGCCGTTGAAGTAGGTCTCCTCCCAGTTGCCCGGGACACCGTCACGGATCCAGCGGTACTTCACGGTGCCACGCTCGTGCGGCAGGACGCTGATCGTGCCGGTGAAGGCGCGGGTGGTCGGGCAGGTGCCGGTGTAGGCGTCGGGCGCGCTGACGGACGCGGTGACCTTGGGAGCCCTGGGGGTCTCGTCCTTGCACCAGACCCTGAAGCCGACGCGGCCCGAGGAGGCCTGGACCGGGTCCACGATCTCCAGGGACGCCCAGCCGCTCAGGTCGCGGTGCGGCCTGATCACGTGGACGACCTTGCGGGAGCCCTCGACGCGGACGGCGTCGCGGTCGACCACGTGGCCGTTGACCACCCAGCGGTACTCCACCCAGGCCGGGCTGGAGGTGCTGATGCGGCCGATCAGGGCAGCCTCGCAGTTGCCCTCGTCGACCCACGCCTGGGCGTGGACGCCGGTCTCGACGACCTGCTTGCCGTCGCCCTCCTCGCCGCCACCGCAGGAGACGGCGAAGCGGCCCTTGCTCGAGGTCGCGGCGCGGGGCGCCAGGACCTGCAGGGCCTGCCAGCCCTTGACGTCACCCTTGAAGGTGGTCGCCTCCTTGACGGTGACGCTCTTGGCGCCCTTGCCCTTCAGGACAAGGGTCTTGACCTTGCTCTTGGACCCGTCGCCCCGCAGCCAGCGGTAGGCGACCGTGGTCTTGCCCGCGACGGCCTTCACCTTGATGGTCGAGGAGAAGGTCACCTTCACCGGGCAGTCGCCCTCGTAGTTGGAAGGGGACGCCTTGGGGGTACCGACCGAGACCGCGGGCCTCGGCTTGGCGACGGCCGAGGCGGCCGTCTGGCTGGTGGATCCGCTCGCCGCCGCCGCGGGCGAGGCCAGCAGGCCGGTCGCCATCGTCGCCAGCATGGCCGTGCCGGCGCCCACCGCGGCTAGCTTGCGTGCTAGTCCGGACTTCATGAGGGGTTGCTCCGTTTCGTTAGGAAGCGAATGCGCTTCGGAGACGGTTGCCGCCCCGACACCAGCTGTGCCGGGCCCCACGGCAAAGCCTCGCTAAAGCTCCTTTACCTAACCATGAACGGAAGGATCTCTCAATACCCCATCAACAAGTCAAATGTCTAGATCTCATTAAGGTTTAGATGCCGACCAGGCGATTCCGTCAAGAATGTCGCGTTCACTGACGACAACCTCGGTGAAGCCGTACCGGCGCAGGATCCGGTCGAGAATGAGGGCGCCCGCCCCGATGACGTCGACCCGTCCGGGATGCATCACTCCGATCGCGGCGCGCTCGTCGTGGGTCATCTCCAGAAGCCTGCGGGAAATGTCGTGCGCCCGATTTGCCGGAATTCGCGAATGGTGAATTTTCGCCGGGTCATATTCGGGCAGGTCAAGCGCTATTCCCGCGACGGTGGTAACGGACCCCGCCAGCCCGACCAGCGTCAGCGCCCGCTCCACCGGCACCTTCTCCGAGACCCGGTCCAGCGCGTCGTCGATGTCGGCGGTCATGGCCTCGACCACCTCCGGCGACGGCGGGGCGACCGAGCCCCGCAGGTGCCGTTCGGTCAGCCGCACGCAGCCGATGTCCACCGACAGCGCCGCCTCGGCGTGCGTCGAGCCGATCACGAACTCGGTCGAGCCGCCGCCGATGTCGAACACGAGATAGGGGGGCCGGGTGCCGTCGGGGGTCGGCAGGCCGGTCTCGGGCGACAGCCGTACCAGGTCGCGGGTGGCCCCGCTGAAGGACAGCTCGGCCTCCTCGGCGCCGGTGATCACCTCCGGCTCGACCCCGAAGATCTCGCGCACCCCGTCCACGAAGTCCTGGCGGTTGGCGGCGTCCCTGGTGGCGCTGGTCGCCACCACGCGCACCGCGGAGACACCGTGCCGCTCGATGAGCCCGGCGTAGCCGCGCATCGCGGCGAACGTGCGCTCCAGGGCCTCGGGGGCCAGCCGCCCGGTCCTGTCCACTCCCTGGCCCAGCCGGACGATCTCCATCCGCCGCTCGACGTCGGTCAGGACGCCGGAGTGGACGTCCGCGACGAGCAGGCGGACGGAGTTGGTCCCACAGTCGATCGCGGCGACACGGGTCATCGGCTCTCCTCATCGGTGGTGGTGCTCACTCGGGCCCCGGTGTCGTCCGTACGGCCCTCGCGCCCCCGGCGCCCGCCGCGGCCGCTGTCGTCGTCGCCCGGCTCGTCCTGGCAGCACGGTCCCGCCGCCCACCACTCGCCGAGCGCGTCGAGGGCCTCGCGGCCGAACGGGTTCGTGCCCGGGGCGGCGAGCTCGTGCCCGACCAGGGCGTGCAGGCACTTGACCCGCAGGGGCATGCCGCCGGTGCTCTGCATGTCCCTGGGCAGCGGTTCGAGGCCCTCCTCGGCCGCGGCCTTGTCGCGGCGCGCGACATAGTCGTCGTGGGCCGCCTGGTATGCCTCGGCCAGGCCGGGATCCTCCGCCAGCCTGGCCTGCATGTCCCGCATCATCCCGGAGGTCTCCAGCCTGCCGATGGCCGAGGCGGCCTTCGGGCAGGTCAGGTAGAACAGCGTCGGGAACGGCGAGCCGTCGGGCAGCCTGGGCGCGGTCTCGACCACGTCGGGCAGGCCGCACGGGCAGCGGTGCGCCACCGCTCGCAGCCCTCGCGGCGTCCGGCCGAGCTGCCGCTCGATCGCCGCCACATCGCGGTCGTCAACCATCCGTGACACCCCCCTGAAAGACGACATCCAGGGTATCGGGGTCATCTCACGGTCTCGGCCACCTTGGCGCCGTTCCCGCTGTCCGCCGCCTCGACCGACTCCCAGAGCGTCTGGTACCACGGCGGGCCGGCCGTCTTCTTCTCCACCGGCGTGCCCTTGCCCTGCGTGGGCTTGTCCTTCATCACGACGTAGCACTTGTGCCCGGGGTCGCAGTAGAAGATCCGTTCCCTGCCCTGCCGCTTGATGAAGCCGGGGTCCCGGAGCTGCCGGTTGCGGTCCTCCTGCTCCTTGATCGCGGCGAGTTCCCTGGCCTGCTGCTGTTCGAGCTGGGCGATGTCGCGGCGCTGCGCGACGAGCTCCCTGACCGGGTAGGCGAGGCTCATCGCGATCGCGCACACCACGATCGCCAGGACCGCGGCCCGTCCCGTCAGCTGCGGCCGTTTCGCCACGCGCGTCTCCCCCTTTGTGCTCTGCCCCGTCGCACCCGCGAAGGGCGCGGCGCGGCTTGCGCCCGAGCAAATCGGGCGCAAGCCGTACAGTGCGAAACTACCGCTGGAAGCGCGGGAAGGCGGCGCGACCCGCGTAGCGCGCGGCGTCGTCGAGGAGCTCCTCGATGCGCAGCAGCTGGTTGTACTTGGCCACGCGGTCGGAGCGGGCGGGGGCGCCGGTCTTGATCTGGCCGCAGTTGGTGGCCACGGCGAGGTCGGCGATCGTGGTGTCCTCGGTCTCGCCGGAACGGTGGCTCATCATGCAGCGGTAACCGCTGCGGTGCGCCAGGTCGACCGCGTCGAGGGTCTCGGTCAGGGAGCCGATCTGGTTGACCTTGACCAGCAGCGCGTTGGCGGTGCCCTCCGCGATGCCGCGGGCCAGACGCTCGGGGTTGGTCACGAACAGGTCGTCGCCGACGAGCTGGACCTTGTCGCCGAGCGCCCGGGTGATGGCGTTCCAGCCCTCCCAGTCGTCCTCGTTCAGCGGGTCCTCGATGGAGACCAGCGGGTAGTTGGCGACCAGGTCCTCGTAGAAGGCGATCAGCTCGGCGGACGACAGGCCCTTGCCGTCGATGGTGTAGACGCCGTCGGAGTGGAACTCCGACGCCGCCACGTCGAGCGCCAGCGCGACGTCCTCGCCGGGCACGTAACCGGCCTTCTCGATGGCGACCAGGATCAGGTCGAGCGCGTCGCGGTTGGACGGCAGGTTCGGCGCGAAGCCGCCCTCGTCGCCCAGGCCCGTGGCGTAGCCCTTCTCCTTCAGCACGGCCTTGAGCGAGTGGTAGACCTCGGTCCCCATCCGCACGGCCTCGCGGAACGACTCGGCGCCGATCGGCGCGATCATGAACTCCTGGATGTCCACGTTGGTGTCGGCGTGCGCGCCACCGTTGAGGATGTTCATCATCGGGACGGGCAGCACGTGCGCGTTCGGACCGCCGAGGTAGCGGAACAGCGGCAGCTCGGCGCTCCCGGCCGCCGCCTTGGCCACGGCGAGGGAGACTCCCAGGATGGCGTTGGCACCGAGACGGGCCTTGTTGGGGGTGCCGTCCAGGTCGATCATGACCTGGTCGATGCTGCGCTGCTCGGTGGCGTCGAATCCGAGGATCTCGTCGGCGATCTCGTCGGTCACCCCGAGAACCGCCTTCTCGACCCCCTTGCCGCCGTACCGCTCATCGCCGTCGCGCAGCTCGACGGCCTCGAACTGACCGGTGGACGCACCGCTCGGAACCGCGGCACGACCCTCGCTGCCGTCGTCCAGCAGGATGTCGACCTCGACCGTCGGGTTGCCCCTGGAGTCAAGGATCTCGCGGGCGGTCACGCCCTCGATGGAAGCCACGAAGCGCTCCTAAAGTCGCAAGACAGTTTGCCTCAGAAGCCTATCGAGGCTTACCTCCGAGTACGGCGGGCGGCGTCCCCCTTCGATTCACGGGTGTGCTCAAATCGAAGACATGAGTGACCCCAAGGCGCTCGGCCGAGTCCGTGAGCTGCTGGATCCCGCCCTCGCGGACCTCGCGATCCGGGCCTCGCCGGGGCTCGGCTACCTGGACCTGCTCGGCGGGGAGCCCGCCGAGAGGCCGCCCGTGCAGTGGCTGATGCACTCGGGACTCCTGCCGAAGTTCTACGAGCGGATCTGGCGGCCGGCGATGATCGGGACGCTGAAGGGCCCCTTCGGGCCGAGCACCGCGCAGGAGATGGCGCTGGTCCGGCGGATGCTGGAGCTCGGCCCCCACGACCTGGTGCTGGACGTCGCCTGCGGACCGGGCAACGTGACACGGACGCTGGCCCGGTCGGTCGACGAGGACGGGCTGGTGGTGGGGATCGACGCCTCGGCGACCATGCTCGACCGCGCGGCGCGCGACACCACCGCCGAGAACGTCGGCTACGTGCGCGGGGACGCCGCGGAACTGCCCTTCCTGTCCGGCCGCTTCGACGCGGCGTGCTGCCTGGCGGCGCTCTACCTGTTCGCCCAGCCGATCCAGGCCCTGGCGGAGATGACGCGGACGCTCAAACCCGGCGGCCGGATCGCCGTCATGACGACCCGGCGAATGCCACTGGCCGGTCCCCTCAACGAGCTCGTCACCGCCACCTCGGGGGTCCGTCTGTTCGGCGACGAGGAGATCACCGACGCCCTCACCCGGCTCGGCTTCTCGGGGCTGCGCCACCGGGCCTACGGGCTGATGCAGTTCGTCAGCGGCCGCCTCACCTGAGAGCCGCCTCACCTGAGAACGGCCTCACTCCCGGGTCACTCCCCGGGCTCCCGGTCCGCCGTCTCCCAGTCACGGACCCGGTCGCGGTAGAGGCGGGCGGCGGCGCGCAGCTCCGCCTCCGGGTCGAGTCCGGCCGCGTGCGCCCGCCGTACGAGCTCCAGCAGCCGCGCTCCCAGCTCGGCCCCCGGGTCTGCGGGGGCCGCGGGCCCGGGAGAGACGCCGGGGGCGGTGAGGAGCTCGGCGGGGGCGCCGGCGCGCTCGGCGCGCCTGATCAGCTGGGCGGCCAGGGAGAGCGCGGGCTGGCCCATCGGGACCCCGTCCACGACCGAACCGGAGTCTCCGCCGTTCTTGGCGGCGCGTTCGGCGGCTTTGATGGTCTCCCAGTTGTCGCTGACCTCCTCCGCGCCCTCGACCTTCGTGTCGGCGAACACGTGCGGATGGCGGCGGACCAGCTTGGAGACGATCCCGTCGGCCACGTCGTCGATGTCGAACCCGCCCGCCTCCCCGGGACGTTCGTGGGCGACCCGGGCGTGGAAGACCACCTGCAGGAGCAGGTCGCCCAGCTCCTCGCGCAGGGCGGCGTGGTCTCCCCCCTCGATGGTCTCCAGCACCTCGTAGGCCTCTTCGATGAGGTACGGCGCCAGCGACTCGTGGGTCTGGCCGGCGTCCCACGGGCAGTTCACCCGGAGCCGGTCCATCACCTCGACCAGGTCGAGCACCCGGGCCCCCGGCAGGTCGTAGGAGCCCGGCACGACCTCGATCACGGGCGGCTCGTCCAGCGCGAGCGCGGCGTGGCCGACGGCGCGCAGCAACGCCTCGTCGGCCTCCAGCCACACCACGGTCCCGTCGCGGGCCTCGCGGACCAGGGCCGCCGGGTCCGGCGTGACGACCTCGACGCTCACCCCGGCCTCGGCGAGGTAGGGCAGGTGCGGGTGGTCCGCGGACCCGGTGCGCACCGGCCCCTCCTCCAGGACCTGCCACGCGCGACGGCTGAGCAGCCCCGGGGCGACCCGGGGCGAGGTGGTGACGACGATCAGGGGCATGCCCTCGAGGTTACTGGGGCTGGACCGGAGCCTGCGCGGCGGCGGGGACCGCGCCGAACCGGCCGGCGTCGACGAACAGCGACCCCTGGGTCTGCTCGGTGTTGAGCTTGCCGTAGCGCGGGTTCCAGGTGACCGGCACGGCCTGCAGGTCCTTGATCACCTGCGGCTCGCCCTTCTGGCGGGAGGCGTCGTCGGTGCCGCCGCCGTACTTGGCCAGGAGGTTGTTGATCAGAACGCGCGCCTTGACGTACTCGCGGGCGTGCGAGGGCGCGACGGCCTGCTGGAGCAGACGCTGTTCGTACTGCCCCTCGCCGCCGAGCTTGGCGATCTCCTGGTCGATCTCGGCGTCGGTGGCCGTGACCCCCTGGCTCTCGGCCGCCTTGGTGTACTGCTTGGCGGTGACGAGCTGGAACAGCACGATCTGCGAGGTGCTGCCGGGCAGCTGCAGCTGCGAGGGGGAGACGTTGAGCTTGGCCAGCTCACCCTCGTACTCCCGCACGCTGCTGTCCAGCTCGCTGGAGCTGATCCGGTCTCCGCCCACGATGGCGGCGGCCCCTGCCTGCCCCGGAGAGCAGGCGGTCAGCGCGGCTCCGGCGGCGGCGACCGCGAGGAGGACACGCACTCGAGTCGACTTCACTTGCAATCCCTTCATGACAGACGCCGCTACTTTACCGGCACGTTCTCAAGGAACATCGCCTGAACCAGATCACCGCACCACCTGAGCAGATCCAGGTCGCGCAGCGGCTGGCCACCGAGCGGCCTGGTCTTCGGCACGGGCACCAGCAACGTACCGGCCGCCTGCTTCAGCAGCGCCTTCGGGTACAGCCTTTGGAGTCTGACCTGCTGGGAGTCCCTGAGCTCGACGGGGGCGAACCTGACGTTCTGGCCCTGCAGGGTGACGTCGGTCAGCCCGGCCGTACGGGCGCGGATCCGGAAGCGGGCGACCTCCAGCAGGTTCTCGACCGGCTGGGGCGGCCTGCCGTACCGGTCGACCAGTTCCTCGCGCACCGCGGCGATCTGCTCGTCGGAGTCGACGGCCGCGATCCGCTTGTAGGCCTCCAGGCGCAGCCGCTCGGAGGTCACGTAGTCGTGCGGGATGTGCGCGTCGATCGGCAGCTCGACCTTGACGTCCTGGCGCTCCTCGGTGACGGCGGCGCCCGACAGCTTGGCCTTCTGCTCCTGCACTGCCTCGGCCATCATGCGCACGTACAGGTCGAAGCCGACGCCCGCGATGAAGCCCGACTGCTCGGCGCCCAGGATGTTGCCCGCGCCGCGGATCTCCAGGTCCTTCATCGCCACGTACATGCCCGCGCCCATCTCGGTGTGCTGGGAGATGGTGGCCAGGCGCTCGTGGGCGGTCTCGGTGAGCGGCTTCTCCGGGGGATACAGGAAGTAGGCGTAGCCGCGCTCGCGTCCCCGGCCGACCCGGCCGCGCAACTGGTGGAGCTGGGACAGGCCGTAGTTGTCGGCCCGGTCGACGATCAGCGTGTTGGCGTTGGGCACGTCGAGGCCCGACTCGACGATCGTGGTCGAGACGAGCACGTCGTACTCGCGCTCCCAGAAGCCCACCATGATCCTCTCAAGCTGGTGCTCCTGCATCTGGCCGTGCGCGACGGCGATCCTGGCCTCGGGCACCAGCTCGTGCAGCATGGCCGCGACCCTGTTGATGCTCGCGACGCGGTTGTGGACGAAGAACACCTGGCCGTCGCGCATCAGCTCGCGCCGGACGGCCGCGGCGATCTGCTTGTCGTCGTAGGGGCCGACGAAGGTGAGGATCGGGTGCCGCTCCTCCGGCGGGGTGAGGATCGTGGACATCTCGCGGATGCCGGTGAGCCCCATCTCCAGCGTGCGCGGGATCGGCGTCGCGGACATGGCCAGCACGTCCACCTGCGTGCGCAGGTGCTTCATGGCCTCCTTGTGCTCGACGCCGAAGCGCTGCTCCTCGTCGATGATGATCAGGCCCAGCTCCTTGAACCTGACCTCGGGCGAGAAGAGCCGGTGGGTGCCGATCACCACGTCGACCGACCCCTCGCGCATGCCCTCCATCGTCGCCTTGACCTCCGCGTCGCTCTGGAAGCGCGACATCGGCCTGACGTTCAGCGGGAACCCGGAGAAGCGCTCGGCGAAGGTGGACAGGTGCTGCTGGACCAGCAGCGTGGTCGGCACCAGCACCGCCACCTGCTTGCCGTCCTGCACGGCCTTGAACGCCGCCCGCACCGCGATCTCGGTCTTGCCGTAGCCGACGTCGCCGCAGATCAGCCGGTCCATCGGGATCGGCCGCTCCATGTCGCGCTTGACCTCGTCGATGGCCTCCAGCTGGTCCCCGGTCTCGGCGTAGGGGAAGGCGTCCTCCATCTCCCGCTGCCAGGGCGTGTCCGGCCCGAACGCGTGGCCCGGCGAGGCCATCCGGGCCGAGTAGAGGCGGATCAGCTCCCCGGCGATCTCCTTGACCGCCTTCCTCGCCTTGGTCTTGGCCTTGGCCCAGTCGGCGCCGCCCATCCGGTTGAGCGTGGGCGCCTCGCCGCCGACGTAGCGGGTGACCTCGTCGAGCTGGTCGGTCGGCACGTACAGCCGGTCGCCCTTGGCGTACTCGATCACGAGGTACTCGCGCGTCGCGCCCTGCACGGTCCGCTGCACCATCTCGACGTAGCGCCCCACGCCGTGCTGCTCGTGCACCACGTGGTCGCCGATCTTGAGCTGGAGCGGGTCGACCATGTTGCGCCGCTTGGACGGCAGCCGCCGCATGTCCTTGGTCGACGCCTTCTGCCCGACCAGGTCCAGGTGGGTCAGCACGGCCAGCGCGGGGCTGACGAAGCCGTGCTCGACCAGGCCCGTGGTGACGTGGACGACCTTCGGGTCCGGCGCCCGGTCGAGCGTGGGCTCCAGCCGGGCGGGCAGGTCGACCCCCTTGAGCAGCTCGACCATCCGCTCGGCCGGGCCGTGGCCCTCGCTGAGCAGGACGACGGCCTTGTCCTCCTCCAGCCAGCCCTTGATGTCGCCCAGCGCGCGCTGGGTGTCGCCCCGGTAGGCCTCCGCCTCGCGCGCCTGCAGCACCAGCCCGTCGCCCAGGTCGTCGCCGCCGAACGGCGCGATCGACCACCAGGGCTGGCCGAGCTCCCGCGCGTGGTCGCGGACCTCCTCCAGGGTGCGGAAGGCGGCCGCGCCCAGGTCGATGGGCGCCTCGCCGCCCGCCGCCGCGTTGATCCAGGACGCCTCCAGGAACTCCTGGCTGGTGCGCACCAGCTCGTCGGCGCGCCCCCGGATGCGCTCCGGGTCGCACACGAACACCGCGGCGCGCGCCGGCAGATGGTCGATCAGCAGGTCCATCTCCCCGGCGAGCACCGGCGCGAAGGCCTCCATGCCCTCCATCGGGACGCCCTCGGCCAGCTGCAGGAGGATCTCGGCCAGCGCGGGATGCTCCTCGGCCAGCGCCTTGGCGTTCTCCCTGACCTCCTCGGTCAGCAGCAGCTCCCGGCAGGGGGCGGCGAACAGGCCTCCGTCGGCCACCTCCAGCGAGCGCTGGTCGGCGACCTTGAACCAGCGGATCTCCTCGACGGTGTCGCCCCAGAACTCCAGCCGCAGCGGGTGCTCCTCCGTCGGGGGGAAGACGTCCAGCAGGCCGCCCCTGACGGCGACCTCGCCGCGCTTCTCCACCATGTCGACCCGGCCGTAGCCGTTCTCCACGAGCCTGGCGACGACGTCGTCGAGGTCGGCCTCGTCGCCGGCGCGCAGCCGTACGGGGCGCAGGTCGCCCAGGCCCCGCACGATCGGCTGGAGCACGGCCCTGACCGGTGCGACGACCACGCGCAGCGGCCCGGCGGCGGCGTCTCCCTCGATGGGGTGCGCCAGCCTGCGGAGCACGGCCAGCCGCTGGCCGACCGTGTCGCTGCGCGGCGAGAGGCGCTCGTGCGGCAGCGTCTCCCAGGCGGGGAAGACGGCGACCGCGTTGCCGTCCATGAGGCTGGTCAGCGCCGCGGCGAGATCCTCGGCCTCGCGACCGGTCGCGGTCAGCGCCAGGACGGTCCGCGCCCCGCCCTCGCCCCCGTCCCTGGCGAGCGCGGCCACGGTGAAGGGCCGCAGCGCGGGCGGCGCGATCAGCGAGACGTCGGAGAGGTCGCCCTCACGCACGTCCCGCAGCACGGAGGCCAGCTTCGGCTCTCCAGCGACAAGGTCAAGTAGTCCGGAAAGGCTCATCAGATTCGCCCACAGCCCCACGACGGCAACACGACAGGCCCCCGGCCCACACGGCACGGGGGTTACGTCCCCAAGGCTACTTCCAGCGCGACCGTCACCCGCAGGCGGCGGGAAATGCGCGACGAATCGTGCGCAGTTGACTACTGTCTGTCACATGTCTGAGGTACGGTCGGTCGTCTCACAGGACGACATGTTCAGCCGGCGGATCCGCGAGCAGTGGACGGGGCAGTCGGGGCGGCGGCTCGACATCCTGGTCGCCGGGTGCGGATGGCCGGATCCGCTGAACCTGGAGCGGATCGAGGCGCGGGTCATCGGGATCGACGAGGATCTGCCGACGTTGCGGGCGAGCACGTCGGCGCGCAAGGACCTCGACTCCTGGGCGCTGGGAGACCTGCGTTCGGTGCCGGTGCCGCCCCGCGCGTTCGACGTCGTGCACGTGTCGTTCCTGCTGGAGCGCATCGAGCATCCCGAACTGGTGCTCGACCGCCTGCTCACCGGGCTGCGTCCCGGCGGCCTGCTGCTGATGCGGATGCGCGACCGCGCCTCGGCCTACGGCACGTGCGACCGCCTGCTGCCGTCCGGGCTGCGGCGGCTGCTGTGGCGCGGGTTCGCCCCCGAGGGCGCCGTCGGCCCGCTGCCCCCCTTCTACGGGGAGGTCACCTCGCGCGAGGGGATGCATTCCTTCTGCCTGACGCGGGGGCTGATGGTGACCGACGACGTGTCGGCCGTGAGCGGACCGGCGCTGAGCGGGCCCAGGCGCGGGCTCGCCCGGCTCGCCTGCTCGCTGGTCGAGAGCGCCTCCCGAGGACGGCGGTCCGCCGCGCACGACGAAATCGCCATGGTGGTCCGCAAGCCGCAGAGCCATTTCGCCCGTCTGATATGAGGCCCGGGGGTTGGTATGGGACAACTGGAGTAGGTAAGGTGACGAAATCCGACTAATTCGATCGGGATTGTGGAGCAGATGACGGCCTCTTTCGACTGGACCCCCGGCGCCCGTGAGCTGGCCGACCTGGAACTGCTGCTCTCAGGTGCGTTCCAGCCGCTGACGGGCTTCCTGAGTTCGGCCGACGCGCACGCGGTCGACGCGCACGGCACGCTGGCCGACGGCACGCGCTGGCCCGCGCCCGTCGTGTTCACGCTGCCCGACGACCACCCGGCGGCCCCCGGCGACCGGATCACGCTGCGCGACCCCGAGGGCGCCGCACTGGCCGTGCTCACCGTCGTCGACCGCCGGGACGGCTTCGTCGCCGGCCCCGTCGAGGCGCTGGACGCCCCCGAGCACGGGCCCTTCGCCAGGCTCCGCCTCACCCCCGCGGAGGTCCGCAAGGAGCTGGCGGGCCGGGAGACGCTCGCGGTGACCATGCGCGGGGCGCTGGACGACCTGGAGGAGATCAGGGCGACCGCCGAGGAGCTGGGCGCCACGATCCTGCTGCTGCCGCTGGCGTTCGGGGAGGAGGGTCCCGCGGTGGTCCGCGCCGCCCTCAAGGCGCGGGAGCGGCTGCCGGAGGACACGCTCCTGGCCGTGGTGCCGCTGGCCCCCCGGGAGGACCCCAGCATCGACCTGGAGCTGCGCGAGCACGTGGCCGAGGCGTACGGCGCGACCGAGCACCTGGCGGGTCCCGCGCCCGTGCGGCTTCCCGGGCCGCCGCACCGGCGCGGCCTCGTGGTCTTCTTCACCGGCCTGTCCGGATCGGGCAAGTCGACCGTCGCCAGGGGACTGCGCGACGCGCTGCTGGAGCGCGGCGGCCGTACGGTGACCTATCTCGACGGCGACGTGGTCCGGCACCTGCTGTCGGCGGGGCTGACCTTCTCCAAGGCGGACCGCGACCTCAACATCCGCCGGATCGGGTTCGTCGCCGCCGAGGCGGCCAGGCACGGCGGGCTGGCGATCTGCGCGCCCATCGCGCCCTACGCCGCCACCCGCGAGGAGGTCAGGGCGATGGTCGAGGCCGTCGGCGCCGACTTCCTGCTGGTCCACGTGGCCACCCCCCTGGAGGAGTGCGAGCGCCGCGACCGCAAGGGCCTCTACGCCAAGGCGAGGGCGGGCCTCATCCCCGAGTTCACCGGCGTCTCCGACCCCTACGAGGAGCCGGATGACGCCGACCTGGTCGTCGACACCACCTCGATCAGCGTGGAGCGGGCGGTCCAGCAGGTGCTGGACCCGCTGATCCAGGGGGGCTGGGTCCGCTGAGCGGCGGGCCCGGCACGACCGCCGTCCGGTCGGGGAGAGCGGTACGCCACGCGGGCGTTCCGACGAGCGCCGTCCAACCGGGGACGCCGGGTCCGTCACACGACGGGCCCGGCGACGCCGCAGTCCACGCAGTGATCGAGAAATGGTGAGCGACCGATGGCCATCGACATTCCCCTCGTCGCCGGATCCTTCTTCGTCGCGATCGTCGTCGGGTTGACCGGCATGGGCGGCGGCGCCCTGATGACGCCGATGATGATGCTGTTCTTCAACGTGCCGCCCCTGGCGGCCGTCTCCAGCGACCTCGTCGCCTCGGCCGTGATGAAGCCGGTCGGCGGGTTCGTCCACATGCGGCGCGGCACCGTCAACATGCGGCTGGTCGGCTGGCTGTGCGCGGGTTCCGTGCCCGCCGCCTTCTGCGGGGTGTTCGTCGCCCGGGCGTTCGGGGACGGCGAGCAGGTCCAGCAGACGATCAAGTACGCCCTGGGCGTCGCGCTGCTGCTGGCCGTCGCGGGACTGGTGGCCAAGGCCTGGCTGGCGCGCAAGGATGCCACCGCCCCTCAGGGGGGCGTCTCCACGGGCGTGGACGACATTGTCGTGCGCCCTATTCCGACCTTACTGGTCGGTATGATCGGGGGGCTGGTCGTCGGCATCTCGTCCGTCGGCTCCGGATCGCTGATCATCGTGGCGCTGCTCGCGCTCTACCCCGCCCTGAAGGCCAACCAGCTCGTCGGCACCGACCTGGTCCAGGCCGTGCCGCTGGTCGCCTCCGCCGCACTGGGTCACGTGCTGTTCGGCGACTTCCAGCTCGCCATCACCACCTCGCTGCTGATCGGCTCGATTCCCGGCGTCTATCTCGGCGCGCGGATCTCGGCCTGGGCGCCGGGTGGCGTCATCCGGACCCTGCTGGCCGTGGTACTGCTGGCCTCGGCGCTGAAGCTCCTGGAGGTCGGCAACACGGCCACGATCTGGATCCTGGGCGGGGCCGTGGCCGCCGGGGGCGTCGCGTGGTCACTCCTGCGGAACCGGGGCGGCGCGCAGGTAGGGGTCGCGGGCGAGCTCCCCGAAAGCCTTCAGACCGCCGGGAGTGGTGTCGAAACGGGTGTCGCCCCGAGGAGCCCTCGGTGAGTCGAAGTAGACCAGCGCCTTGATCCAGGGATAGTCGCGCATCCGCTCGCGCACGCCGGTGAAGAAGGACTCCTTGAACCCGGGACTGCCGGGGCGCTCGAACACGCCCCACTCGGCGACCATGACGGGTTTGTCCGGCAGGCGCGAGCGGGCCCACCGATAGAACCCCGGCCAGCCGGCGAACTCCTCGCGGGTCTTGTTGACCAGCCCGTCGAAGGTCTGGACCCGGCCGTCGGCGTAGGGGTCCATGGCCACCCAGTCGACCACGTCGTCGCCGGGGTAGAGGCCGCCGAACCAGGGCGCGGCGGACCAGTTGGGCGCCCCCATGTAGGTCATGACCGTGATCGCGTTGTCCACGCCCCCGCGCCGCAGGCGGAGCACCACGTGCCGAAACATCGCGGCGTAGTCCTCGGCGGTCATCCCCGATCCGGGGGCCTGCCGTACGTCGTTCTCGGGCTCGTGGTGCACGGTGAGGAAGAACCTCTCCGGGAAGCCCCGGCGGATGTGGGCGGCCAGCCGGTCGATGCGCCGGTCCAGCGCGCCGGCGGCGATCTCCGCCCAGGTGCGGTCGAGGGACGGCTTCCAGTTGATCAGCAGGAGCCTGCGCCCGCTGTGCTCACCGTCCCGCTCACCGTGCCGCTCACCGTGCCCGCGGGCGATCCCGCGCTCCTCGGCGGTCGGGAAGAGCTCGGCCCCCCGGTGGTAGAGGTGCACGATGTCGGCCGGACGCCCCATGCGCTCCTCGACGCGCTCCAGCGCCCGCCGGGGTGGCCTGCCGGTGAAGACCTCCGGCGCGATCCCCCACCAGACTCCGCAGGAGGGGACGAGCTTGGCGGTGACCTCGCAACCGCCCACCCGCGATCCGGCGTACGGCCCGCCGCCCGCCGGTGAGCCACCGCCCGGCCCACCGCCCGGCCCACCGCCCGCCCGGTCCGTGGCGCGCCCGTCCGCGGCGCGTCCCGGCGGGTCCGTGAAACGCTCCGCCGGGTCCGTGGAACGTCCCGGAGCGCCCGGGGCGCTTTCCGGGGAGTCTCGGGAAAGGGCATGGTTCTGGCCGCAGGCGGCCAATCCCAGCGTCAGGGAGAAACCCAGTCCGGCGATTACCGCCCTTCGCGAGAACGGCGCCGATATGACATTTAACAAATGCATGGATTCCTCACAGATACTCCATTTGTACGTTTCTTGACCTCTCTCTCGCCCCAGCCTCCCATCGCCGGGACGTGCGATGTCACGGGTTCACCCGCCTCCACACCGACCCCCCAGGACAACACAAGAGGAATGTCGGATAAATGACTTTTATTTGCCCGGTGCCGTCGTGATGACTTCAAGGAAAATCTTGTGTATCGGATCGGGAAAACAGCATGCAGACCTATAGTTCCTAGGGCCTCGAATCGCCGACTCCCCGCAGCCGACTCCGCCCGAAAGGGACTCGCAACACATGAGCCCGTCGCCGGACGCCTCCGCCCGCCGCTCAGGCGGAGACCTGGCGGACTACGCCTCCCTCCTTCGCCGCAGGTGGCCCACCCTCCTGTTCTTCCTCACCGCCGGAGTCGGCGCGGGCGCCGCCCTGCTCCGGACCACCCCGCCCGCCTACACCGCCTCCGCCCAGGTGCTGGTGACCCCGACAGGGGTGCAGGAACAGACCAACCAGATCACCAACCGGCAGCGCGAGTCGCTCAACCTCGACACCGAGGCCCAGATCGCCCAGTCCGCGGTCGTCGCCAGACGAGCCGGGATCGCGCTGGGGGACACCCCCGGCCCGGTCGAGGTCACCGTGCCGCCCAACACCTCGGTCCTGGAGATCTCCTACACCGCCGCCGATCCGGACTCGGCCGCCACGGGGGCCGCCGCCTACGCCCGGGCCTACCTGGCCCACCGGGGCGAGGCCGCCAAGCAGGCACTGACGGTCCAGCTCAGAACGCTCCTGGCCAAGTTGAGGCAGGTCAACACGGACCTGGCCGCCGTGGCCGCCACGCTGCCCGCCCTGCCCAAGGGCACGGCCGAGCGAACCCTGGCCCTGCAGCGGCAGAACGTGCTCGGCCGCCAGGTCTACAACCTCACCGTCAAATACGACGGGCTGCGGACGGTCGCCGTCACCCCCGGCTCCGTGATCAGCGACGCCGTCGCGCCCACCGACCCCAGCGCCCCGAGTCCGCCCCTCTACCTGGGCAGCGGCCTGATGCTCGGGCTGCTGAGCGGGGTCGGCCTCGCCTGGCTCCGCGACCGCCTCGCCGGAACCGGCACGGGTTTCGGAGCCGGAGCGCGCCTCGGGGGCGGCACGGGCTTCGAAGCCGGAGCGGGCTTCGGAGGCGGCGTGGGCTTCGGGGGCGCTACGGGTTTCGGGAGCGGTACGGGTGCCGCCGGCGAGGCCGCCGTACGGGCCGCCCTGGAGGCCGCCGCGTGGGCCGGACGCGTGCGGATCAGCGGCCCGGCCGGTGAGGAGGGCGCGGTGCTACTGGTCAGCGTGCCGGGAACGTCCTCGCGTGCGGCGGCGCGGGCCGTACGGAAGCTGAAGCGGCGGGGGATCCCGGTGATCGGCGCGCTCGTCGCACCCCTGGACGCCAAGGCGGCCGCCTCCGCTCCGGCCGGTCCCGTTCCTCCCGGATCCGCTTCGCCCGATCACGCCCGAACCGATCACGCGGCCCGAACCGGTCCCGTTCCCCCCGGATCCGTCCCGCCCGGCTCCGTTCCGGCCAGGCCCGCGATCACCGCACCGCTCAGGGCGCCCTCGGTGGGCGAGAGGGTCTTCCCCCCGTGAGAGAGCTGGATCGGGCCGCGTGGCCGATCGCCGCGCTGCTCGTGGGATACCCCCTGTGGTGGGCGCTGGGCTTCGGCGGGCTCTCGGTCGTCCTGCTCGCCCCGCCGATGGCGCTGGTCCTGTGGCGACGGCGGCCGATCAGGGCGCCACGGGGGTTCGGGCTCTGGCTGCTGTTGCTGGCGGGTTACCTGATCAGCGGGCTCATGCTCGGTGAGATGCCTCCGGACACCTACGGCGACTTCGGCGCCGGGCGGGTGATCGGCTACCTCATGCGCCTGTCGCTCTACGTCTCCATGTTGATCATGGTGCTCTATCTCGGCAACCTGACCGAACGGGAACTCCCCCAGCTCACGCTGGTGCGCATGCTCGGCGCGCTGTTCATCACGACCGTCGCGGGCGGACTGCTGGGAGTGCTCGCCCCGAACGCCGACTTCACCTCACCGGTCGAGCTCCTGCTGCCCCACTGGATCAGCGACAACGCCTACGTCCACAACCTGATCCACCCCACCTCGGCGCAGGTGCAGAAGGTCCTCGGGCACGCCTCCCCGCGCCCCGAGGCCCCGTTCGAGTGGGCCAACGCCTGGGGCAGCAACGTCTCGGTGCTGCTCGTGTGGTTCACGGTCGGCTGGTGGGCGTACGGCGGCCCGCGCAGGCGCGCGGCCGTGGTCCCGCTGCTCGGGCTGGCCGCCGTACCGATCGTCTACTCCCTCAACCGGGGCCTGTGGATCGGCCTGGGGGTGGCCGTGCTCTATCTGCTGCTGCGCCTGGGCGCGCGGGCCAGGATCGTGACCTGCGCGGCCGTCGCCGCGGGGACGCTGGTGTTCCTCCTCAGCCCGCTGCGGACGATGGTGGTCCAGCGGCTGGACAATCCGCACAGCAACGACATCCGCGCCTTCACCGTCTCGGCGACCGTCGCCGCGGCGCGCACCTCGCCGATCATCGGTTACGGCAACACCCGCAACGCCACGGGCAACCACCGCACGATCACCACCGGCAGGACCGGCTGGTGCGACGCGTGCGGTCATCCGCCGCTGGGCAGCGACGGCCAGCTCTGGCACCTGATGATCACACAGGGGTTCGTCGGCGCATCGCTCTACGTGGCGTTCTTCGCCGGGGCGATCCGCCGGTACCGGCGCGACCGGAGCCCCATCGGCATGGCCGGAGTCCTGGTGATGATCCTGACCCTGCTCTACATGTTCGTCTACGACGGGCTGGTCACCCCGCTCAGCCTGTATCTCATCTCATTCGCCCTGCTCTGGAGGAACTCGATGGCGAGCGGGACCGCATGAACGACGCCCGTGCCCGGCTGCGCTACCTCATGGAGACGGTCGATCTGCTGTTCCCCGGCGACGGCGTGGCCCGGCCGTACACCCTGCTTCCCCACCCGCTGCTTCCCCGTAGGCTGGCCCCTCGCGCCTGGTGGCATCCCGGAGCGAGGATCATGGTCCCCTCCGGGGAGGACACGATCGAGACCTACCTCAGCGAGGTGCTGGACGCCCCGATCAGGACCGTGCTGCACGTCCGCCCCGCGGGACGGGCCAACCGCAAGCCGGTCCTGGAGGCCCACGCTCCTGACGGGCCGACCGCCTTCGTGAAGATCGGCGACACCGCCCGGGTCCGCGAGCTCGTCGCGCACGAGGCGCGGACGCTCGCCCTGCTCGCCGACACGCCGCTGAAGACCGTCGTCCCGCCCACCGTGCTCCACCACGGGACGTGGCGCGGCCTGTCCGTGCTCGCGCTGGCCCCCCTCCCGGTACTGCGGGGCCCCGTCCCCGCCCGCCTCCGCACCGAGGCGATCGGCGAGATCAGCCGGATCACCGACCGGCTCCCCCCGGTCCCCGCCGTTCCGGGGGGCACGGGCGTTTCCTGCGGTGGGTTCGCCTGGCACGGAGACTTCTCCCCCTGGAACATCTCGCGTGCGGCGGACGGGCGGCTGCTGGTGTGGGACTGGGAGCGGTTCGCCACCGGCGTGCCGCTCGGCTTCGACGCCGTCCACCACTTCCTCCAGCGCGCCCTGCGCCGCGCCGACCCGGCGACCGCGGCCCGCGCGTGCCTGGCGCAGGCCCTGCCGACACTGGCCCCGTTCGGGCTCTCGGCCGCCGAGGCCAGACTGACCGTGATCCGCTACCTGATCACTCTGGCCGACCGGCACGCGGCCGACGGCCACGCCCCTCTCGGCCCACCGGAGCACTGGCTCAACCCCGTCGTCGACTTCGAGGAGCTGCTGCCGTGAAGCCCACGCTGAAGCGTTCCGTACACGCCGTTTCACGAACCACGGGGCGTCTCACCGCGGCCGGCCGGGTGCTGCCCTCGTTCTTGATCGCCGGGGCGCAGCGCTCCGGCACCACCTCGCTCTACCGCGCGCTGTCGCAGCACCCGTTGATCTTCAAACCCGTGCTCCACAAGGGCGTGCACTACTTCGACATGGCCTACGACAGAGGTCTGTCGTGGTACCGGGCGCACTTCCCGCTGCGGGCGAAGCTGTCCAGGCTGTCGCACCGGTACGGCTGCCGCCCCCAGGTCTTCGAGTCCTCGCCCTACTACCTGTTCCACCCGCTGGCCGCCTCCCGGATCGCCCGGGACCTGCCGGGCGTGAAACTGATCGTGCTGGTGCGGGACCCGGTCGAGCGCGCCTTCTCCGCGCACGCCCACGAGCTGGCCCGGGGCTTCGAGACCGAGCGCTCCTTCACCAGGGCGATCGAGCTGGAGGAGGTACGGCTGGCCGGGGCGGTGGACGACCTGTGCGCCGCGCCCCACTCCATGAGCCACGCCCACCGTCACCACGCGTACCTGGCCAGGGGACGCTACGCCGAGCAGCTCGCCCGCCTTGAACCGCTGGTCGGCGGGGACCGCGTCCTCGTGCTCGACAGCGGACGGTTCTTCACCGAGCCGGAGATCGTCTACGACCGCGTGCTGGAGTTCCTCGGGATGCCGCACATCGGCGACCCGGTGTTCGAGCGGCACAACGTCCAGCCCCGGCCCGCCCCGATGCCCGAGTCACTCCGCCGCGAGCTCTCCGAACGCTTCGAGGAACCCGACGCCCTGCTGGTCCGGTGGCTCGGCGCGGAGCCGTCGTGGCGGCGCTGACCCCGACGGCCGGGATGGCCGGGATGGCCAGGAGCGGGCTGGCGGGACTGGCCGGAGCGGCCGTCGGGGCCGGGGCGCAGTTCCTGATGGTCGTGCTGGTCACCCGGGGCACCGGCAGGCAGACGGCGGGCGCCTTCTTCGCGGCGACCGCGCTCTGCCTGACGGTCGGCGGAATCCTGCGGATGGACGCGGGCAACGGTCTCATCCACGTCATCGCCAGAGCCGGTGCGTCCGGCCACGAACGGGTCCGCGGCTATGTCAGGGCCGCGCTGGTGCCGGTCGCCGCGCTCTCCCTCGCCGCGGGGGCGACCGTCTTCCTCGGCGTCCCCGATCCCACGTTCCGGGTGCTGGGAGCCGCGCTGCCGGTGATGGTGTGCGCGGACGTCATGGTGGCCGCCACCCGGGGGTTCGGGGCGATGCTGCCGACCGTGCTGCTGGAGGGCGTGCTCCAGCCGGTGGCCCAGCTCGTCCTGGTCACGGTCTCGATGCTGGCGGGGGTGCGGTCGGGGCCGGTCCTGGCGGCGGCCTGGGCGTTGCCGTACCTTCCGGTGCTGGTGCTGGCCACGGTCTGGCTACGCGGACGGCTGCCCCGCGCACCGCACCCCCCGGATGCCCCTCGCGCCGCGGGCGCGCTCGCTCAGGACGTCACGACCACCCTGGACGCCGCGCGCGACCTGTGGCGCCACACCTGGCCCAGGTCGGCGGCGGCGGCGATCCAGGCGGTGTTCCAGCGGCTCGACGTCGTGGCCGTGGCGGTGCTCGCCGGACCCGCCGAGGCCGCGGTCTACACCGCGGCCACCCGCTTCAAGGTGGTGGGCCAGCTCGCGGGACAGGGGCTGGCCAGGGCGGCACAGCCGAGGCTGGTCGACGCGCTGACCACCCGTGACCTGAGGCGCGCCCGCGAGCTGTACCAGTCGGCGACCGTGTGGCTGGTCCTGCTGACCTGGCCGATCTGGCTGGCGTACGCGGCCTTGGCCCCGTGGCTGCTGGGCGTGTTCGGTGAGGGGTACGCCGCCGGGGCGCCGGTGGCGCTCGTCCTCGCCATCACGATGATGATCGCCACCGCCTGCGGCATGGTCGACGTGGTGCTGACGGCCGCGGGACACACCGGCTCCAGCCTGGCCAACCTGGTCGCGGCAGTCGCGGTGACCGTGGCGCTCGGCGCGTCGCTGATCCCCTCCTCCGGCGCGCTCGGCGCCGCCCTGGGCTGGGCCGGGGGCACGCTGGTCAAGAACCTGCTGCCGCTGTGGCAGATCCACCGCCGCTACGGCCTGCGCCCCTTCGGCGCCCACAGCCTGGCGGCCCTGACCTCGTGGCGGTCCGGGTGACGTCCCCGCGACCGGACACGCGAACGGACACACAGACGGGCATACAGACGGGCATACAGACGGGCACACGAACGGACACGACCACGGACGCGCAGGCGGACGCACAGACCAACTCGCTGACGGACGCACGGACGGACTCGCGGACGGGCTCTCGGATGGGCTCTCGGACGGGCGGGACGGCCGACGGCATGGCGGACGCGCGGACGGCCGATGCTCCGGGCGCACGGACGGACGGGACAGCGGACGGGTGGACCGGTGGGGCGGTGGAGCGGGGAGGTCCCGTGCTGGTGACCGGGCTGCCCAGGAGCGGGACGAGCTGGACGGGCAAGATGCTCGCCGCGAGCGGCGAACTGGTCTACGTCAACGAGCCGCTGAACCCCCAGCACCCGCCCGGCCGCTGCCCCGGCGTGCTGAACGCCCACGTCACCCACCGTTTCCAGTACATCTGCCCGGACAACGAGGAGACCTGGCTGCCCGCCTTCGCCGACACCGTCGCGCTGCGCTACCGGTTCCTGGCCGAGCTGCGGCGCAACCGCTCGCCGTACGACCTGGCGAGGATGGTCAGGTACGGCACGGCCTTCACAGCCGGGCGGCTGGCCGGGCGCCGGGCGCTGCTGGACGACCCGTTCGCGCTGTTCTCCGCCGGCTGGTTCGCCGAGCGGCTGGGCTGCCGGGTGGTGATCCTGCTGCGCGACCCGGTGTCGTTCGTCGGAAGCTGGCAGCGGCTCGGCTGGACGGTCTACTTCCACGAACTGCTCGAACAACCGCTGCTGCTCCGGGACCACCCGCACCTGGAGGCACTGCGCGGCCTCGTGGGCTGCCAGGACCGCCTCACCAAGGCCGTGGCCCTGTGGCGGGCGGCCCGGACCGTCGCCGCCGACCTGGCGGCCCGGCACCCCGGGATCCGGCTGGCCCGCTACGAGGACCTGGCCGCCGCCCCCCGTGAGGGCTTCCGCCGCCTGTACGGCCGGCTCGGCCTGACCTGGTCCCCCCGCGCCGAGGAACGGATCTCCAGGGCCTGTACGGCGCCCACGACCGACGAGGACGGCTTCGCCTGGACCGGTCTGTCCCGTACGGCCTACCGCCCCATGGACTCCCGAAGGGCCCTGAGCACGGCGGCGGGCAGGCTGACCCCCGAGGAGACCCGCCGGGTCAGGGAGCTGGCCTTCCCTCCCTGAGGCCCCCGAGGACCCGGAGAACCCCGAGGACTCAGAGAACCCCGAAGGCCCCAAGGACCCGGCTGAGCGTGCCGTCCGGGCGGGCGGGGACACGGCCCGGAGGGACGGTCAGGAGAACAGGCGGCGGAACAGGCAGACCGTGAGCAGCCGGAGCGCGAACGGCAGGTCGTGCAGCAGGTAGCGGCGGGCCAGCCTGCCGGGTTCGTTGAGCAGCCGGAAGAGCCATTCGAGCCCGGCCCGCCGCATCCACGGCGGCGCCCGGCGCACCGCGCCCGCCGCGAACGCGATCGCCGAACCGCAGCCGACGAACCAGGTGGCGGGCAGGTCCTCGCGGAGCCGCGCGATGAGCCGGTCCTGCTTGGGGAAGCCGAGCCCGACGAAGACCAGCCGGGGCGCGGCGGCCACCAGGGCCTCCCTGATCTTCGCGCAGCCCTCCGGGGTGGGCTCGAACCCGTACGGCGGGGCGTCCGCGCCCACGACGAGCAGGCGGGGATGGCGGGCCGTCAGCCGGTCGGCCGCCTGCCTGGCCACTCCCGGCGCGCCGCCCAGCAGGTAGACCGGGTGGCGGTAGAAGGCGGCGGCCTCCGACAGGGACCAGATCAGGTCCGCGCCGGTGACCCTGCCCGGCAGGGGCGTGCCGAGCAGCCTCGACGCCCACACCAGCGGCATGCCGTCGGCGACCGCGAGGTCGGCGCGCTCGACGATCTCACGTGCCTCGGGGTCGCGGGCGGCCGCCCAGCCGATGTCGACGTTCGGGGTGACCAGGTGGCCGCCCTCGCCGCGTTTCAGCGCGGCGACCACGTGGTCGACCACCTCTCCCTCGGTCATCGGGTCGATGGCCAGCCCCGCCACGTGCACCCTGCGGCGCAGCCTCCTGCGGGTCGCCCTGTCGGGGCGTGCCCGGCGAAGCGTCTCCCGACCCGTCCCGGTATCCCTGCCTGTCCCGGTCTCCCGGACCGTCCCGATCTCCCGACCCGTCCTGGTCTCCTGAGCCGTCCTGAGCGCCATCAGATGCCGTGCCCGCGGTGGTGCAGGGTGCTGAGCACCGTCAGGGGCGAGACCAGGCCGGCCGCCACGGCCAGTGCGATGGGCGCGCGGGGTTCGCCGCGTCGTGCGGCGAACGCCCGCCACGCCCAGCGCCCCGCCTCCCGCCTGCGGCCCAGGGCCGCGTGGTGGAAGGCGAGCTGGCCGTAGACCCGCGCCGCGCCGCGCGAATCCACGGCCAGATCAGGGTGCCGGGCGAGCATCCACTCCAGCCCGGCGATCCGGTCGGCCCAGCGGGTGGTGTAGAGGGACCCGCCCCAGCGGACGCGCACCAGCGGGCGGTCGACGTGCACGATGGGGCGGCGGGCCGCGGCGCGCAGTGCCAGATCCCAGTCCTCGTTCTGGCCTCCCGGCGCGCTCTCGTCGACCCGGAACGCGCCGCGCCTGAACAGGAAGGTCGAGGAGTGGACCATCACCATGCGCGAGCGCAGCAGGTGGGCCCGGGTGATCACGGAGGTCCCGGCCAGGCGGGGGACGCGGCGCGTGCCGTACTCGACCTCGATGGCGCAGCTGGAGAACTCCGCGCCCGGTGTCTCCCGCAGCGCGGCGACCTGGGCGTCGATCTTGCCGGGCAGCCACTGGTCGTCGTCGTCGCAGAAGGCCACCAGGTCGGTGCCGAGCGCCGCGATGCCCGTGTTCCTCGCCCCCGGCAGGCCGGAGCCGAACCTGTTGGTCACCACCCGGACGCCGCGCCCGGCCGCCCGTTCCTCGCCGAGCGTCCTGGCCCGGCTGGCCAGCAGGCCGGCCACCTGGTCGGTGACCACGGCCGTGTCCGGGCCGTCCACGACGATGACGACCTCGACGGCCCCGGGGTGGTCCTGGTCGAGCGCGGCGCGGGTGGCGGCGCGCAGGTGTTCGGGCCGATGCCCTCGCGTGGGGATGACCACACCCACCGATGGACTCACGTGAGCCTCCCGCGATAGCCGTACTTGATCATTAGGGGCCAGGTCAGCGTGGTGACCAGGCGGCGGTGCCCGACCGGGACGGCGGTGCGCCAGACGTCGTCGGGGACCAGCTCGATCCGGCCGGCCGAGAAGCGCATGGGGTTGCCGGAGGCCGTGTGGGACCGCGAGAGCGTGACCTCGCCGTCACCCAGGAAGTCGAGACGGGGGCACAGGCCGATCCGGCCGACCAGCCGCCTGAGGGTGTCGGCCGGGGCGTGGACGAGGTCCTCGTAACGGACCTGGGAGACGGGGACGCCCCGGCGGGCCAGTAGCTCCAGGCCGAGGTTCTGGGTCAGCCAGTGCAGCGAGGTGCGGGCCGGCGACCAGCGCGTCATCGGGGTGCCGTCCTCGGGGCGGGTGACAGGCCGCTGCCAGGAGTGCGCGACGGCGCGGGGGTCGCGGACGACGTGCACGACGTGGACGTCGACCCCGGCCGCCGCCAGGCAGAAGGCCAGGGAGGCGTGCTTGCTGGAGTCGACCACGACGGGACAGTCGGCGATCTCACCCGCCGCGTCGTACAGCCGGCGGTGGGCGGCGACGTACTCGTTCAGCTCGGCTGTCCTGGGCGACGGCCACCCCACGGTGCCGACCCGGTTCTCGGCCAGGAGTTGCGCGAGGGTGAGGATGTGACGGGTGCGGTCGACCCGCCGCCCGAGAGTGAGGACCCGGTCGGCGAGGCCCTCCGACCAGCCGCCGAACGCGCGCTCGCCCACCTTGCGCCAGAACGGGCACGTGCCGAACGGCTCGCCGCAGCCGCAGTCCTCGTCCGCCAGCACGCCCCTGGTCCAGAGGTGGGCGACCTCGCCGAGCGGCGCGACGCCGGGCACCTCACCGAGAAGCCGCTCCAGCAACGTGGTCCCGCTGCGGCCGAGACCACCCAGGAAAACAACCCTGGCGGGGGACGGACTATCAGACACAGGCACGAATCCTTACCCGATGGATACGGAACGTGCCGAGGCTAGCGCGGAGAGTTACCGAAGGTTCGAGGAACAGACAAAGGATCTACCTGGGATGGGTCACCCCCACACCATTTCGTCGCGAGCCCGCCTCCTCGCGAACCGGCTCCGGACAGCACGACGGCCCCCTCCCCCGCCCGCGGTACGGCGGGCGGCGGAGAGGACCGCTGTAAGGACCACTGGAGGACCACTGGAGGCCCGCCCGAGGGCGAGCCGACGTCCCAGGGGATCGCCCCGGGGAGCCGTCACGAGAACGCCGGGCGTCCCTCGTGAGGCCCCCGGCGGACCACCGGGCCGGTGGGCTATCGGGCTTCGACGATCATCCCGGCGCCGACGGTGTTGTTGGTGGACTCGTCCACGAGGATGAAGCCGCCGGTGAGGCGGTTCCTCGCGTAGTCGTCGACGAACAGGGGCTGGGTGACGCGGAGCGAGACACGGCCGATCTCGTTCAGGCCGAGCGCCTGGGCCGACTCGTCGCGGTGCAGGGTGTTGACGTCCAGCCGGTAGTGCAGGTCGCGGACCAGCGCGCGGGCCGTACGGGTGGTCTGCTTGATGGTCAGCTTGGTGCGCGGGCTCAGCTTGCTCGCGTCGGCCATCCAGCAGACCATCGCCTCCAGCTCCTGGGCGACGTGCGGCCGGTTGTTGGGGCGGCAGATCATGTCGCCCCGGGAGATGTCGATGTCGTCCTCCAGCCGGAGGGTCACCGACATCGGCGCGAACGCCTCGTCCACGGGACCGTCGAAGGTGTCGATCGAGGCGATGCGGGTGGTCAGGCCCGAGGGCAGGTGCATCACCTCGTCGCCCGGCTTCAGCACGCCGCCCGCGATCTGGCCGGCGTAGCCCCGGTAGTCGTGGAAGGCCGGGTCGGTGGCCCGCTGCGGCCGGATGACGTACTGCACGGGGAAGCGCACGTCGACCAGGTTCCGGTCGGAGGCGATGTGCAGGTTCTCGAGGTGGTGCAGTAGCGAGGATCCGTTGTACCACGGCATGTTCTCCGAGCGGGAGACCACGTTGTCGCCGTGCAGCGCGGAGATCGGGATGAACGTCAGGTCGGGCGCGTTCAGCTTGGAGGCGAAGGCGGTGAACTCCTCGCGGATCTCCTCGAACCGCTCCTGGGCGTAGTCGACCAGGTCCATCTTGTTGACCGCCAGCACCAGGTGCGGCACCCGCAGCAGCGTGGTCAGGAACGCGTGCCGCCGCGACTGCTCCACCACGCCCTTGCGCGCGTCGATCAGGACGATCGCCAGGTCGGCGGTCGAGGCGCCGGTGACCATGTTGCGGGTGTACTGGATGTGACCGGGGGTGTCGGCGATGATGAACTTGCGCTTGGGGGTGGCGAAGTAGCGGTACGCCACGTCGATGGTGATGCCCTGCTCCCGCTCGGCCCGCAGGCCGTCGGTGAGCAGCGACAGGTCGGTGTACTCGGTACCGCGGTCGCGGGAGGTGCGCTCGACGGCCTCCAGCTGGTCTTCGAAGATCGCCTTCGAGTCGAAGAGCAGCCGCCCGATGAGGGTCGACTTTCCGTCGTCGACGCTTCCCGCCGTGGCAAAGCGAAGGATGTCCATCAGAACTGCTCTCCAGAGGTCGTACGGCTTGCGCGGGAAGGCTGTGCCGGGAGCGGCCCCCGGAGCACACGCGGTCGATCTTCCGTCTGGGCCGGCGGGAACGGCCGGCGCGACAGGGCGGTCCCCATGGGGAACGCCCCCCGGACCGCGTGCGCCTGCTCCCGCGAGGGAACGGGCCGGTGCGACAGGACGTCACGCACTAGAAGTATCCCTCCCGCTTGCGGTCCTCCATCGACGCCTCCGACGCGCGGTCGTCGGCGCGGGTCGCGCCGCGCTCGGTGAGCCGGGTCGCGGCGATCTCCTCGATGATCTCCTCGACCGTCGCGGCGACGGACTGGACGGCGCCGGTGCAGGTGACGTCGCCCACCGTGCGGTAGCGGACCGTCATCTCGACGAGCGGCTCGTCCTCGTCACGGGTGATGAACTCGCTGTCGGCCAGCAGCATGCCGTCGCGCTCGAACACCTTGCGCGTGTGGGCGTAGTAGATCGAGGGGATCTCGATGCCCTCGCGCCGGATGTAGTCCCAGATGTCGAGCTCGGTCCAGTTGGACAGCGGGAACACCCGGATGTGCTCGCCCTTGCGGATCCTCGCGTTGTAGAGGTTCCACAGCTCGGGACGCTGGTTCTTCGGGTCCCACTGACCGAAGTCGTCACGGAAGGAGAAGACCCTCTCCTTGGCGCGGGCCTTCTCCTCGTCGCGGCGGGCGCCGCCGAACACGGCGTCGTACTCGTTGTCCTCGATCGCGTCCAGCAGCGTGGTGGTCTGCAGCCGGTTGCGGGAGGCCCTGCGCCCGGTCTCCTCGGCCACGCGTCCGGCGTCGATGGAGTCCTGCACGCTGGCCACGACGAGGCGCGCGCCCAGCTCCTGCGCCCGGCGGTCGCGGAACTCGATGACCTCGGCGAAGTTGTGCCCGGTGTCGACGTGCATCAGCGGGAACGGGATCGGCGCGGGCCAGAACGCCTTCTCCGCGATGCGGAGCATGACGATGGAATCTTTACCACCGGAGAAGAGCAGACAGGGACGCTCGAACTCGGCGGCCACCTCACGCATGATGTGAATGGCCTCTGCCTCGAGGACGTCGAGCTGCGACGTGGTGTAGTCGCGCTGAAGCATCTGACTCTCCTAGCGGGGATTATCGGTGGAGATCCCGGATTCCGGCGAGCAACGTCGGCGCCAGTCCCGGTAGGGAAACAAGGATATCCGGCAGCGAGGGGTCACCCTGGTTGTAGGTCAGGGGTGAGCCGTCGACGCGGCTGGCATGGGCACCGGAGGCGAACGCGACGGCCACCGGGGCGGCGGAGTCCCATTCGTACTGGCCGCCCGCGTGCACGTACGCCTCGACCTGTCCGGTGAGGACGGCGGAGATCTTGGCGCCCGCCGAGCCGATCGGCACCAGGTCGGCGCCCACGAGCTCGGCCAGTTTCTGGACGAACTCCGGCGGCCGGGTCCTGCTGACCGCGATCCTCGGCCGGGCGTCCGCCCTGAGCTGCGGCAGCACGGGCGGTTCGAGGGTCGACAGCGTCCGCCCCCGGGCGGGCAGCGCGACCGCTCCCGCGGTCAGCGCGCCGCGCTCCCAGAGCGCCACGTGGACCGCCCAGTCGTCGCGGCCCTCCTCGGCGAACTCGCGGGTGCCGTCCAGGGGGTCGACGATCCAGACCCGCTCGGCGGTGAGGCGCCGGGGGTCGAGACGCTCCTTCTGGGTCGCCTCCTCGGACAGCACACTGTCACCGGGACGTGAGGTCGCCAGGGCGTCCATCAGAAAGAGGTGGGAGGCGGTGTCGCCCTCGTCGCGAAGCGCGGACGGGTCGGCGAACCCCCGTTTCTCGCGCAGCGCGAGCAGTCTCTCCCCCGCCTCGGTCGCCAGGTTCGCGGCGAGAACGTGGTCGTCGCGAATCATCATCAATATGCTCCAGCCCCTCGCGCGACAGCCGACCAGGTCTTCCACAGGATCTGCAGGTCCAAGGTGAGGGACCAGTTCTCCACATAACGTAGGTCCAACCGTACAGATTCCTCCCAAGATAGGTCAGATCGCCCACTAACTTGCCAGAGGCCGGTCATCCCCGGCTTGACCAGCAGCCTGCGCCGGACGTCGTCCCCGTATCGGGCGACCTCCTCGGGCAGCGGCGGCCGGGGACCGACCAGCGACATCTGACCGAGCAGCACGTTGATGAGCTGCGGCAGCTCGTCCAGGGAGTGACGGCGCAGCCGTACGCCCAGCGGGGTGACGCGCGGATCGTCACGGATCTTGAACAGCATGCTCCGCCCGTCGCCCACCAGGTCGATCCGCCGCCGCTCCGCGTCGGTGGTCATCGTCCGGAACTTGTAGATGGTGAACTCGGCGCCGCCCCGGCCGACCCGCCGCTGCCGGAAGAGCGCGGGCCCCGGGCTGGAGACGCGCACCGCGACCAGCAGCCCGGCGAACAGCGGCAGCAGCGCCACCAGCAGCAGCCCGGCGCAGAGCCGGTCGAAGAGGTTCTTGACCAGCTGGCGCGGGCCCGCGAGCTCGGGGTGGTCCACGTGCAGCAGCGGAAGCCCGGCCGCCGGGCGGATCGTGATCCGGGGTCCGGCCACCTCCATCAGGGCGGGGGCGACCACCAGGTCGGTCTCGGTCCGCTCCAGGCGCCAGGCCAGCCGCCGCAGCGCGACCCCGTCCATCTCCGGGCAGGCCAGCACCGCCACGGTGTCGGCCGAGATCTGGGCGACCACGAGCGGCACGTCGGTCATGCCGCCCAGGACCGGCACGCCGTCCACGTCGCCCATGCCGTCGTACGGCATGCAGACGCCGACGACCTCCATGCCGTGGTATCGCTCCCGGCGGAACCGGCGGACCAGGTCGGTGATCGCGGCACGGTGGCCGACCGCCACGACCCTGCGCATGCAGGCGCCCCGCGCCCGGTCGCGGTGCAGGGCGCGGCGCAGGCCGTACCGGGCGAGGATGGTGACCAGCGTCGTCAGCGGGACGGCCAGCACCACGTAACCCCTGGCCACGTCGGTCTTGGTGACGTAGGCGCCGATGGCCAGGGCCGCGGTGAGCGTGAACCCGCACTGGAAGACCCGCTGGAACTCCTCGGCCCCGTGGCCGATCAGGCGGGGCTGGTAGGCGCGGTTCGCCTTGATCGCACAGAACCAGGCGACGGGAAGCGCCGCGCTCAACATCACGTAGGGAGTCACATAGGGAGTAACCTCACCGAAGCGAACGAACAGGGCGAGCGCCCCGGCGAAGGAGGCGGAGCCCATGTCGGCGGCGACGGCTCGCGCCCTGTATCGGCGGACCCAGCCCGGCACACTCGGGCGGGCCGCCGGGGCGGACCTCGGCGTCGCCTGGACGACGGTCACGTCGCGCACGCGCTCCCCCTGAGTAACCAGTCATCGACGGACAGTTACCGAATGCTAGCGGGAAGAACAGGGGTCCGAGGTTTGAAAACCGAAACGTACATCTCCGTGGACGTCGAAGCCGACGGCCCGATTCCCGGTCCGTACTCGATGTCCAGCTTCGGCATGACCGTGGCGGGCAGGATGACCGGCAGGGTCTTCGAACCGGTCGACCCGCAGACCCACACCTTCTACGCCGAACTGCGGCCCATCAGCGACGACCACGTCCCCGAGGCGCTCGCCGTCAGCGGACTCGACCGGGAGGCGCTGATCCGGGACGGCCAGGAGCCGGCCGTGGCGATGCGGGCCGCCGCGACCTGGATCCGCGAGGTGTCCGGCACCGGCGCATCCGTGCTGGCCGCCTATCCCCTCTCCTACGACTGGATGTGGATGTACTGGTACTTCATGCGCTTCGCGGGCGCCTCGCCGTTCGGGCACTCCCGCTGCCTGGACATGAAGACGCTCTACGCCGCCAAGGCGGGCGTGCCCGTCGGCTGGGCGACCAAGCGGCAGATGCCCAAGCACCTGCTCTCCTCCCGCCCGCACACCCACAACGCCCTGGACGACGCGATCGAACAGGCGGAACTGCTCCAGAACCTGATGGCGTACTGACCCGCCGAGCTCCGCCCGGGAGCCCCGCCGGCTGCTGTCCGGACGTTTCTCAGCGTGGCGGGCCCGAGACCTTCAGGTCCGCGGAGTGGAAGGCGTTCTGTGTCGCCTCCAGGCCCGCCCGGATCAGCGACTCGACCACGTCGGCGGCCCGGTCGACCAGGAAGGGCAGGTCCTTGCGCTCGGCGGTCGCGAAGTCCCGCAGGACGAAGGAGGCGGCGTCCATCCGCCCCGGCGGGCGGCCGATGCCGAAGCGGACCCGCAGGTAGTCCTTGGTGGCCAGGGACTTGGTGATCGACTTCAGCCCGTTGTGGCCGTTGTCGCCGCCGCCCAGCTTGGCCCTGAGCGCGCCGTACGGGATGTCCAGCTCGTCGTGGACGACGACCACCCTGGCCGGGTCCACCTTGTAGAAGTCGGCCAGGGCCTTCACCGGACCGCCGGACAGGTTCATGAAGGACAGCGGCTTGGCCAGTACGGCGGGAGCACCCGCCAGGCGCCCCTCCAGCACCTCGGCCCGCGACCTGTGCGCCTTGAACCGGCCACCGGCCCGCGCGGCGAGCTCGTCGAGCACCATGAAACCCGCGTTGTGCCGGTTTCCGGCGTACTCAGGGCCGGGATTCCCCAGGCCCACGACCAACCAGCGGTCCACGGTCGGCGTCCCTTCTTGTATGCGCGCCGGATCCCGTACGCGCGTCAGGGCAGCCCGGTCGCGGACTGCCCTGACAGGTGTAGCAGAGAGAACTACTCGGCGGCCTCGGCGGACTCGGCCTCGACGACGGCTGCCTCGGCGGCCTCGGCCTCGGCGACCTCCGGCTCCGGCTCGGCGACCGGGGCGGCGGTGACGTGGAGGACCAGCGTCTCGGGGTCGGCGACCAGGGTGGCGCCCTTGGGCAGCTTCAGGTCGCCCGCGGTGACCTGCGCACCGACCTCCAGGCCCTCGACGTCCACCTCGACGCCGGTCGGGATGTGGGTGGCCTCGGCCTCGACCGAGACGGAGACCAGCTGCTGGTCGAGGATGCCGTCGGCGACCTCACCGGTCACGATGACCGGGATGTCGACGGTGACCTTCTCGCCGCGCTTGACGAGGAGGAGGTCGACGTGCTCCAGGAAGCCCTTGAGCGGGTCGCGCTGGACGCCCTTGGGCAGCGCCAGCTCGGAGACCGCGCCCTGGAGGCGGATCAGGACGTTCGGCGTGCGCAGGGCGAGCAGGAGCTCGTGGCCCGGCAGCGACAGGTGCTGGGGCTCGGTGCCGTGGCCGTAGAGGACGACGGGCACCTTGTGCTCGCGACGGATCTTGCGGGCGGCACCCTTGCCGAAGTCGTTACGGGACTCGGCGTTGATGACTACTTCGGACACGGCTGATCTCCTAGGGATCTTCGGTGACTGGAAGGGCGTGCTCCCCCTCACCCGCCCTAGCGGAAGGCGTTACGAGCACGCGAGCCGTGCGCATCGGCACACAACCTGTACAGGATAGCGCGCCCGGCGACCGCGAGGCCCGCGCCGGTACGGCGGGCGGAGCGGGCCGCGTGCGCGGTGAGGGCCCGGTGAGCGACGGCGGTCACCGGGCCGGAAGGCATCCCGGGAACGGGTCAGCTGTCGCCTTCGAACAGACTGGTCACGGAACCGTCGCTGAACACCTCGGTGATCGCGCGGGCGATCAGCGGGGCGATCGACAGCACGGTGAGCTTGTCGAACCTCTTGTCCTCGGCGAGCGGCAGCGTGTTCGTGACGATCACTTCGGAGATCTTGGAGTTCTTCAGCCGGTCGACGGCCGGGTCGGAGAAGACCGCGTGGGTGGCCGCGACGAGGACGTTGGTCGCGCCCTGCTCGTAGAGCGCGTCGGCCGCCTTGCAGATCGTGCCCGCGGTGTCGATCATGTCGTCGATCAGGACGCAGGTACGGCCCCGCACCTTGCCGACGACCTCGTTCACCTTCACCTGGTTGGCCACGTCGAGGTCGCGGCGCTTGTGGATGAAGGCCATGGGGGTGCCCAGCGTGTCGGCCCAGCGCTCGGCGAGCCGTACGCGGCCGGTGTCGGGCGAGACGATGGTGGTCGACTCCAGGTCGAGCTTGTCCTTGAGGTAGTTGACCAGCACCGGCATGGAGAACAGGTGGTCGACCGGGCCGTCGAAGAAGCCCTGGATCTGCGAGGTGTGCAGATCGATCGACATCAGCCGGTCGGCACCCGCGGTCTTGAACAGGTCGGCCATCAGACGGGCGGTGATGGGCTCGCGTCCCCGCCCCTTCTTGTCCTGCCGGGCGTAGCCGAAGAAAGGCATGATCACGGTGATGCGCTTGGCGGAGGCGCGCTTGAGCGCGTCCACCATGATCAGCTGCTCCATGATCCACTTGTTGATGGGGCCCGTGTGGCTCTGGATCACGAACGCGTCGCAGCCCCGGACCGACTCCAGATAGCGGGCGTAGATCTCACCGTTGGCGAAGTCGCGCAGCGTGGTGGGGGTCGTCTCGACTCCGAGGTGGCTGGCCACCTCTTCGGCCAGTTCGGGATACGCGCGCCCGGAGAAGAACATCAGGTTCTTCTCACCGGTCTTCTTGATACCGCTGCTCATGCCGTCCTCCCGCTCAGACGGCCCGTCGTTGCACCAGCGACGCTGCGCCTACTGGCTCGCTCGCTTCGCTTGCTCACGTCCTGCTCCCCTACTGGTTCTCGGTCGCGGCGGCCCGCAGCGCCGCCTCGGCCGATTTGGTGCCCGCGCGCTTGCGCGCGACCCACCCTTCAATGTTGCGCTGCCGCCCGCGGGACACACCGATCGCCCCCGGGGGGACGTCGTCGGTGACGACCGAGCCCGCGGCAGTGTATGCGCCGTCGCCGATGTTGACCGGCGCGACGAGCATGGTGTCGCACCCGACGAAGGCGTGCTCGCCGACCGTCGTCCGGTGCTTGTTGACCCCGTCGTAGTTGACGAAGATGGTCGAGGCTCCGATGTTCGCCCCCGCGCCGATGGCCGCGTCACCGACGTAGGTGAGGTGGGGCACCTTCGCCCCCTCGCCGACCTGGGCGTTCTTCATCTCGACGTAGGTTCCGGCCTTGGCCTTGCGGGCCAGCACCGTGCCGGGACGCAGGTAGGCGTAGGGGCCGACCAGCGCCTCGGGCCCGATCTCGGCCTCGACGCAGACCGCGTTGCGCACGACCGCCCCGGCGCCGACGACCGTGTCGGTCAGCGTGGTGGCCGGGCCGATCTCGGCGCCCTCCGCGACCGCCGTACGGCCGTGCAGCTGGGTGTCCGGGTGGATCACCACGTCCGGTTCCAGGGTCACGTCCACGTCCACCCACGTGCTCGCGGGGTCGATCACGGTGACCCCCGCGCGCATGTGGGTCTCGAGCAGGCGGGAGTTGAGCACCTTGCGGGCGAAGGCGAGCTGCACCCGGTCGTTGACGCCCTCCACCTCCACGTGGTCGGCCGCGACGTGCGCGCCGACCCGGTGGCCGTCCTCCCGCAGGATGGACAGCACGTCGGTGAGGTACTCCTCGCCCTGGGCGTTGGAGGTGGACACCCGCTTGACCGCGTCGGCCAGCAGCGTCCCGTCGAAGGCGTAGACGCCGGAGTTCATCTCCCTGATCGCGCGCTGCTGGGGAGTGGCGTCCTTCTCCTCGACGATCTGCAGGACCGCTCCGGTGGTGTCGCGCACGATCCGGCCGTAGCCGTACGGGTCGGGGACCTCGGCGGTGAGGACGGTGACGGCGTTGCCGTCCGCGTCGTGCCGTTCCAGGAGCGCGGCGAGGGTCTCGGTGCGCAGCAGCGGGGTGTCCCCGTACGTCACCAGGACGGTGCCCTCGATCGCGCCGACCGTCTCCAGCACGACCCTGACGGCGTGGCCGGTCCCCTTCTGCTCCGTTTGCACGACGGCCTGCGCGTCGGGACTGGTCCGTGACAGGTGCGCCTGGACCCGATCTCGTTCGTGGCCGATGACAACAATGAGCCGCCCGGGTTCGAGGCCTCGGGCGGCTGTGAGCATGTGGTCGACCAGAGTGCGGCCGCACAGCTCGTGCAGGATCTTGGGTGTTTTAGATTTCATCCGGGTGCCCTCGCCTGCGGCGAGGACGATGACGGCGGCCGGGCGCGGCACACTCACGGACGAGGCTCCCTCGGCGTCGCTGCTGAGACATGGCAAAGCGGGATGACGTATGGCTACCGCCAGGGAACCGTCCCGTCACCCACTCGACAACGTGAGGATACCTGCCCGTCCGTGAATCCACCCAGCCGACCAGCCGAGTTGCCAAAACAGACATATGGGACAGCTCCGGCACCAGGACTCGAACCTGGACAACAAGGACCAAAACCTTGCGGGCTGCCAATTACCCAATGCCGGATCAGCCTGGCGACTCGGCCTCAATCCGAACGCCCGGCCCCCCTACGATACCGACCCCTTGATATCAAACGCGCCTCGTTTTGGAGACCCCGTGGGGCACGGGGCCGCCCGGTGGCCGGGGCGCGCCACGCCGAGAATCCTCAAGGATGCTTCCGAGGCCGCCTCGGTGGGCAGAATCCGACATGACACGCCCTAGCAGGTGGGATCGGCCACACACAAGCGACGGAACCCCTACGACATCAGGGTCCGAACGTCACCTCACCCACATTAGAGGCTTAGGGATTCCTAACTTACGATGGCGTAGGTTACGGTTGCGTAGCCAGACAAAGGCCCACCTCCCCATCAAAACTCTCGTGAGGTAGTGCATGACCGTCATCGAAGAACGTCCTGCTCCAGGCCCCAAACCGGAAATCGACCCCGAACCGAAGACCACCCCCGAGCTCATCACCTTCGGGGTGGTGGTCGCCGCGCCGCTGATCGCCCTGATCACCGCCGTTCCGTTCGCCTGGGGGTGGGGGCTCGGCTGGACCGACGTCGTGATCGCCGGCGTGTTCTACGTGGTGTCGGGGCTGGGCGTCACCGTCGGCCTGCACCGCTACTTCACCCACGGGTCGTTCAAGGCCAAGCGCCCGTTGAAGATCGCGCTGGGCATCGCGGGGAGCCTCTCGCTGGAGATGTCGGTGCTGGACTGGGTCGCCACCCACCGCAAGCACCACAAGTTCTCCGACAAGGAGGGCGACCCGCACTCGCCGTGGCGGTTCGGGAGCGGTTTCCTGCCGGTGACCAAGGGGCTGCTCTGGGCGCACATGGGCTGGCTGTTCGAGACGGACCGGACCAACCGGGAGAAGTACGCTCCCGACCTGATCAAGGATCCCGACATCATCAAGCTGCACCGGTTCTTCCCGGTGATGGCGATCACCTCGATGGTGCTTCCGGCGCTCCTGGGCGGTCTGCTGACGTGGTCGTGGTGGGGCATGGCGACCGGCTTCTTCTGGGGCACGCTGGTCAGGATCGGGCTGCTGCACCACGTGACCTGGTCGATCAACTCGATCTGCCACGTCTTCGGCGAGGAGGCCTTCGAGTCGCGTGACAAGTCGCGCAACGTGTGGTGGCTGGCCATCCCGTCGTTCGGCGAGTCCTGGCACAACCTGCACCACTCCGACCCGACCTGCGCCCGGCACGGCGTGCTCAAGGGCCAGATCGATCTCAGCGCGGGGGTCATCCGCTGGTTCGAGAAGGCCGGCTGGGTCCACGACGTCCGGTGGCCCACGCCCGAACGACTGGCGGCGAGGCGAATCGCCGCCTGACGGCTTCTCACGGGCCGCCTCGGCGGCCCACATGGTTGTGACACCCCTCCCATCCTCATGACCTGGACCGAAACCTCCCCCGCGGCCCGCGGCCGGATATCCGGCATCGAGGCGGTCCCGGACACGGTTCCCGTTTCGCGACCTCGGAGCGCCATTATTAGGAATGTGAGCGAACCCCGACGACGCATGTCAGGCAAGGAACGCCGGGAGCAACTGATCCAGATCAGCCGGACCCTGTTCGCAGAGAAGGGGTTCGACGGGACATCGGTCGAAGAGATCGCGGCGACGGCCAACGTCTCCAAACCGGTGGTCTACGAACACTTCGGCGGCAAGGAAGGCGTCTACGCGGTCGTCGTCGACCGCGAGATGCAGAAGCTGCTCGGCATGGTGACGGAGGCGCTGTCGGCCTCGCACGCGCTGATCAAACTGGAGCGGGCGGCCCTCGCGCTGCTGGCCTACGTCGAGGAGAACAGCGAGGGATTCCGCATCCTGGTCCGCGACTCCCACGCGGCCTCGGGAACGGGCACGTTCGCCAGCCTGATCAACGACATCGCCAGCCAGGTCGAGGACGTGATGGTCGACCAGTTCGCGGAGCGGGGTTACGACCCGAAGCTGGCCCCCATGTACGCGCAGATGCTGGTCGGCATGGTCGCGCTGACCGGGCAGTGGTGGCTGGACGTGCGCAGGCCCTCCCGCGAGGAGGTCGCCGCGCATCTGGTCAACCTGGCGTGGAACGGTCTGACCGGCCTGGCCCCGCGTCCCCGCCTGACCTCCTCCTCCCACGGCCTGGAGCAGCGGCAGGCCCCGCCTCGTCCGACCGACAAGGAACTCCGCGAGCGGGAACGGCTGCTCAAGGAGCAGGAGAAGGCCCGCGAACGCGACCTCAAGGAGCAGGAGAGGCTCCGTGAGCGCGAACAGCGCGAGGCGGAGAAACTGGCACGGGACATGGAGAAGGCGCGCCAGCGGGAGCAGCGCGAGGCGGACAAGGCGCGTGAGCGGGAGCAGCGCGAGCGGGAACGGCTGCTCAAGGAGCAGGAGAAGGTCCGCGAACGCGAGCTCAAGGAGCAGGAGAGGCTCCGCGGACGGCAGGCCAAGGTCACAGGCGGGGAGATCTCCGGACAGACGACGCAGACCGTACAGAGCGGATTGAGCGCCACAGAGTGGGAAAAACTTAAACCAAGCGGCTAAGCAACAGCAGGCGTTGATCTTAAATTAACGCTCTGTTCAATCAAAGCGGGCATTCTGGTCATATGTCCGCCGAACCCGCGCACCCCACTCCCGAAGGACTGCCCCTTCCACAGGAACGCTTCCTCAACCGCGAGGAGAGCTGGTTACAGTTCAACCAGCGGGTTCTGGAGCTCGCCGAAGACTCCGATCTTCCCCTCCTCGAGAGGGTCAGGTTCCTGGCGATCTTCGCCAGCAACCTGGACGAGTTCTTCCGGGTGCGGGTGGCCGGGCTCAAGCGGCGGATGGCCACCGGCCTGCTGCTGCGCACCAAGAGTGGGCTGAAGCCCCGCGAGGAGCTGGCCAGGATCGCGGCGATCGCCGACGATCTCGCGCAGCGGCACTCGGTCTGCTTCCACGAGCGGCTGCGTCCCCAGCTGGCCTCCGAGGGCATCGAGATCGTGCGCTGGGACGACCTCGGCCGTGACGAGCGCACCGAGATGCGCAAACTCTTCCGGGAGCGGATCAGGCCCGTCCTGACGCCCCTCGCGGTCGATCCCGCCCACCCCTTCCCCTATATTTCCGGCTTGTCGCTCAACCTTGCCGTTACCGTCCGCAACCCCGCGACCGGTACCACCGTGTTCGCCCGGGTGAAGGTGCCCAGCCAGCTTCCCCGCTTCGTCGCGGCGTCCAAGGACCGCTTCGTCCCGCTCGAAGACGTGATCGCCGCCCACCTGGGCCAGCTCTTCAAGGGCATGGAGGTCGTGGAGCACCACGTCTTCCGAGTGACCCGCAACGAGGACCTGGACGTGGACGAGGACGTCACCGAGAACCTCATGCAGGCGCTGGAGCGGGAGCTGCTCAAGCGGCGCTTCGGCCCGCCGGTGCGCCTGGAGGTCGAGGACACCATCACCCCGGAGGTGCTCGACCTGCTGGTCGACGAGCTGGGCGTGGCCGAGCACGAGATCTCCCGGCTGCCCGGCCCGCTGGATCTGACCGGGCTGCACGCGATCGCCGACCTGGACCGCGGCGAGCTCGGCTTCCGCCCCTTCGTGCCGGCCGAGGTGGTCCACGTCCAGGACGACATCTTCGCGGTGCTCCGCGAGCGGGACGTACTGCTGCACCACCCCTACGACTCGTTCTCCACGAGCGTGCAGCGGTTCATCGAGCAGGCGGCGGCCGACCCCAACGTGCTGGCCATCAAGCAGACCCTCTACCGGACCAGCGGCGACTCGCCGATCGTGGACGCGCTGATCGACGCGGCGGAGGCGGGCAAGCAGGTCGTCGTGGTCGTGGAGATCAAGGCGCGGTTCGACGAGCACGCCAACATCACCTGGGCGCGCAAGCTGGAGCGCGCCGGGTGCCACGTGGTCTACGGGGTGGTGGGGCTCAAGACCCACTGCAAGCTCGCCCTCGTCGTACGGCAGGAGCCCTCCGGCGAACTGCGCAGCTACTGCCACATCGGCACGGGCAACTACAACCCCAAGACCGCCAGGCAGTACGAGGACCTGGGCCTGCTGACCGCCGACCCGCTGGTCGGCGAGGACGTCACGGACCTGTTCATCCACCTGACCGGATACTCCAACCACTCGGCCTACCGCCGGCTGCTGGTCGCCCCGCACTCGCTGCGCGGCGGGCTGCTGGCCAGGATCGAGCGGGAGATCTCCCACCAGGAGGCGGGCCGCCCGGCCAGCATCAGGATGAAGACGAACTCCCTGGTGGACGAGCTGGTCATCGACGCCCTCTACCACGCCTCGCAGGCGGGCGTCCCGGTCGACCTGTGGGTGCGCGGGGTGTGCACGCTGCGGCCCGGGATTCCCGGCCTCTCGGAGAACATCAGGGTCAGGAGCGTGCTCGGCCGCTTCCTCGAACACTCGCGGATCTACGAGTTCGGGCACGGCCGCAGGCCCGAGATCTGGATCGGCAGCGCCGACCTGATGCGCCGCAACCTGGAGCGCCGCGTCGAGGCGCTGGTCAAGGTGACCAGCCAGCAGCAGCGGGTCTATCTCAGCTCCCTTCTCGACAGGGCCATGTCGGAGGAGACCTCGACCTGGTGGCTCAACGCGGACGGGAGCTGGGTCCGGCATCCCGGCGAGGACCTGCAGAACCATCTGGTCAACACCCGGCGGTGGAGAACGATCGATGACTGAGCTGGACGTCCATCCGACCGACATGATCCGCGCGGCCGGGGCGGTGGTGTGGCGGGGGGCGGAGTCGGAGCCCGAGGTCGCGCTCGTCCACCGGCCGAAGTACGACGACTGGACCTTTCCCAAGGGGAAGCTCAAGCCCGGCGAGCACGTCATCGCCGGGGCGCTGCGCGAGGTCGCCGAGGAGACCGGGATCACCGCGATGCTCGGCCGGTCGCTGCCGCCGATCCACTACCTGAAGGGCAAGCGGCTCAAACGCGTCGACTACTGGGCGGCCCGGGTGGTCACCGGAGACAGGTACACCGCGGTCGACGAGGTCGACGAGGTGATCTGGCTGCCGGTGAAGGAGGCCAGGCGGCGCCTGACCTACGAGTGGGACGCCGGCCTGCTGCGCGCCCTCACCGCGGTGCCGCTGGCGACGACCCCGCTGGTCCTGGTCAGGCACGGCCAGGCGGGGTCACGCCAGGAGTGGGAGGGCGACGACGACGAGCGCCCGCTCGACGAGGTCGGCAGGACGCAGGCCGAGGTCCTCGCGGACGCGCTGGCCGCCTACCGCCCGGCGGAGCTGATCAGCTCGACGAGCCTGCGGTGCGTGCAGACGATTGAGCCGTACGCCGAGGCGGCCGGCCTGGAGATCCGCCGGGAACGGATGCTGTCGGAGACCCACCACGACCCCAGGGCCGCCCTGCGCCTGGCCTCCAAGGCTCTGGCCTCCGACCGCCCCACGGTGCTGTGCAGCCACGGCAAGGTACTCCCCGAGCTGATCGCCGGAGTCATCGACCGGCCCGGGGACGTGCAGTTACGCAAGGGCGCGTTCATGGTGCTGCACCACGCCGACGGCAAGATCGTGGGTGTGGACCGCTACATCACCTGACGGACCGCCGCGTCCCCGGGACCGCGGCATTCCCAGGACCTCGACGGACCTCGACGTTCCCGGGGACGCGGCGTTCCCGGGGCGGCCGGGCACGGCTCGCGGGGGGCCGCCGCGCCGCCCGCTCGCCCGTCCGCTCGCCCGTCCGGTCACAGCAGCCTGTCGACCGCCGCGCTGGTCTCGGCCCAGACCCTCGGGAACTCCTCCCAGGCCCGCTCGGCCCCCGCCCGCTCCAGGCCGGTCAGCACGCCGTAGGTGAAGGTGTCCTCCCCCGCCAGCCTGGCGTTCTGGGCCTCGGCCGCCAGCCGCTCCTGGGCGACGACGCCGTCCTGGTGGGTGCCCAGCACCTCCTGTACGGCCTCGGCCCGCTTGGCCAGAGCACCCATGCCGAGCACCTCGGCGGTATAGCGGGCCCGCTTCGCCACCTTGCGCACGTCGTGCATGGCGATCTCACGGGCGGCGGGATCCTCGACGGCCTGGGCCACGGCGTAGGCCCTGGTGACCCGGCGCCACCCCTTGGCCGCGACGACGTCAAGGCTGTCGGCGGGCTTCTTGGCGGCCTTGGTGAGCACGGGGGTCGCGACCAGGTCGTCCAGGGCGTCGAGCAGGGCGAAGTACCGTTCCCCACCGAGCACCTCCCTGATCCGGTCGTAGGCCTCGTGCTCGGCGTCCAGCAGATCGGAGCTGAGACGGGTCCTGACCGGGCCGACGATCAGCGCGGGGTCGAGCGCGTCGAGCCTGTGGGCGAAACGCTCCCGGATGACCTCCAGGTCGCGGGCCTCGCCGAGAACCCCGGCCAGCCACTTGAGCTCGTCCTGGAGGGCCTCCGTCGCCTCGACGATCGTCTTGAAGGACTTCAGCGCACTGCGGAGCCGCCGGGAGGCGACGCGCATCTGGTGGACCGCGTCCTCCTCGGCGCGCCGTACCCGGGGGTCCTGCGCGAGGAGCGCGGCCGCCTGGGCGGCGAGATAGCCGACGACGAGTTCGGCGGCCGATCCCGGCCTGGTCTCGGCGAGCCGTACCCGGGGGACGGGGCCGGCCGCGTTGAGCAGGCGGGACAGCTTGTTGGCCGCCTCCGCCGGGGCCGCACCCGCCTTGACCAGCCGCTTGCCGACCTTGCCGAGCAGCTTCTCGTCGCCCTCGACCAGCTCCGCCTCGACCTCGCGCCAGCGCTCGACGTACGGCTCCGCACCGAGGACGGTGCCCTTGACCCGGTCGTCGGCGATCTCGACCAGCCGGACGCCCGCGCCGTTGACCAGCTGGATCACCGAGCGGCGGGTGTCGAGCTCGGCGACCGGGGCGAGAGGCGCCCCCCTGGTGTAGGCCAGCACGAGACTCGACAGCTCGGCAGGAACGATCTTGGCGCTGCGGGTCAGCGGGTGGACGATCTCCTGACGGGCACCCTTGGCCTTGGGAAGCTTGAGGTGCCAGCCGGGGTCGGTCCCGCCCCTGCGCCTGCGCAGGGTGATCCCGCGGGCGGCGAGCCGCAGGTCAGGGGTGTCGAAGTAGAGCGCGACGAGCTGATGGGTCTTCGGCCCGACGGCCTCGGCGCACCCCGGCAGGTCGGCCAGTTCCGGAATCTCGTAGTCCGCCGGAACGTCGAACTTGTCCTCTATCTCTATAGCCACAGGCGATCCCCTGATTTGTCCAGTTATCTACCGGTTCCTTGCAGTATTTATTGATGCCCGGTTGCTCGTCCAGAAAGTCAGAGCGATTGGTCCGTAATCCCTTCACCTGAGAGAGATCCAACTCCGACATCACGTCATTCTTCGTTCATTAAGTGTTCATTTCTCGGACACTTTTCGAGCCACCACGAAGATCCTGCGGAAAGGGAACAGCGTGCCGTGCGGGCCGCGGGGATAGGCCTCCTCCAGCAGGGCCGCGCAGTCACCGAGGAAGGCCTCCGCCTCGTCCGGGGCCAGCCGGTCGAGCATGGGACGCAGGGCGCTGCCGGAGATCCACCCGAGCACGGTCTCCTCACCGGCGAGCACGTGCAGGTAGGTGGTCTCCCAGGCGTCCACCAGGCAGCCCGCCCCGGCCAGCAGGTCGTGATACTCCGCGGGGTCGCCGACCGGCGACTCGCGGACCAGGTCGGCCAGCCGGTCACGCCATTTCGTCCGGCACAGCTCACGGATCGGCGCGTGACTGGGGGCGTCGAAGTTACCGGGCACCTGGAAGGCGAGCCACCCGCCGGGGGCCAGCTCCCCGGCCCAGCGCGTCAGCAGGTCACGGTGCCCGGGCACCCACTGCAGGACGGCGTTGGAGACGATCACGTCCGTGGGCCCCCCGGGACGCCACCGGGTGACGTCCTCGACGGAGAAGGTCAGCCTGTCGCCCGCCGGAGCCTTTTCGATCATCGCGGGCGAGGAGTCGAACCCGTGAACCTCGGCGTCCGGCCAGCGCCCGGCCAGCGCGGCGGTGAGCTCACCGGTGCCGCACCCCGCGTCGACCACCCGGCGCGGACGCTCCACGGCTATCCTTGCGACGAGGTCGAAGAAGGGCCGCGACCGCTCGTCGGCGTACCGGCCGTAGATCTCCGGATCCCACATGTCCCCTGACATCGATCACCCCTACGAGGTCGCCTTCCGCGAGAATACGCCGAGTGCCGTTCCCGGCCGCCGGCCTCCGGCCCCGCCCTGTCACCGTCGGCACCCGAGCCGCCGAACCGAGGGCCCGGCGAAACAACATGGCAACACAATATCTCGACATCAAGACAGATAGACTCCTCGCATGACCCTGCACCACGCGGACCACGGCTCCGGACAATCCACTGACGAGGTGGACCGGCTGGTCGCCGCCTGGCGCCAGGAACGGCCCGATCTCGATGTGGAGCCGCTTCAGGTGCTGAGCCGGGTCTCCAGGCTCGCCCGCCACCTGGACCGTGCCCGGCGGGCCGCCTTCGCCGAGCACGATCTGGAGACGTGGGAGTTCGACGTGCTCACCGCGCTGCGCCGGGCCGGCGAGCCGTACGAGCTGAGCCCGGGAGCCCTGCTCCGCGCGACCCTGGTCACCTCCGGGACCATGACCAACCGGATCGACCGGCTCACCGCCGCCGGGCTGGTACGCCGCCGTCCCGACCCCGAGGACAGGCGCGGGGTCCTGGTCTCCCTGACCGACGCCGGGCGCGGGCGGGTGGACGGCGCCTTCGCCGACCTGCTCCGCCGCGAGCGCGAGCTGCTGGCCGGTCTGGGAAAACATGAGCAGCAGGCCCTCGCGGGCCTGCTGCGCACGTTACTTGTCCCTTTTGACGCGACCGACACCGGAGCGCACTGAGCTCCATGCCCCGACACAGCGGGATAAACCGATCGGAACCGACGACCTCGATCGGAGCACACCGTCTCTCGCCGTGCTCGGGGCGCCGTCATCGCGCCCCGGCCGGCTTCGCCGTACTCCGGTGGCCTCACTCGCCGAGGCGGTCGGCCATCTCCAGCCACTCGGTCTCGACGCTCTCCTTCTCCGCGACGATGTCCTTGAGCTCCGCGTCGAGGGAGGCCAGGCGGCCGTAGTCGGCGGCGGCGTCGGCCATCGAGGCGTGCAGCGCCGCCTCCCTGGCGCTCAGCTTGTCGAGCTGGCGCTCAAGGCGGGACAGCTCCTTGCGGAGCTCACGCTCCTCCTTGGCGGACAGGCCCGGCTCCACCGCGGCGGAGGCGGTCGCGCCCGCGGCCGGGGATGCGGAGGAGACCGCGCCCGAGGCCGCCCTGGCCGACAGCGCCGTGCCCGAGGCACGCCGCGTGAGATATTCGTCCACGCCGCCGGGAAGCATCGACAGCCTGCCGTCGCCCAGCAGGGCGACGGTCCGGTCGGAGACCCGCTCCAGGAAGTAGCGGTCGTGGCTGACCACGATCAGCGTGCCGGGCCAGCCGTCGAGGAGGTCCTCCAGCTCGTTCAGCGTCTCGATGTCGAGGTCGTTGGTCGGCTCGTCGAGCAGCAGCACGTTGGGGTCGTCCATCAGCAGGCGGAGCAGCTGCAGGCGGCGTCGCTCGCCACCGGACAGGTCGCCGACCACCTTCCACTGGGCCTCCCCCTTGAATCCGAGGCGCTCCAGCAGCTGGGAGGCGGTCCACTCCTTCTTGCCGACCTGGATGAACTTGCGGATCTCCTCCACGGTCTCCAGCACCCGGCGCGCGGGGTCGAGCTCGCTCAGCTCCTGTGACAGGTGGGCCAGGCGGACCGTCTTGCCCCGCACGACTTTGCCCGAGTCGGGCCGTACCGTGTCGGCGAGCAGGCGGAGCACCGAGGACTTGCCCGAACCGTTCACCCCGATCAGGCCGATCCGATCACCGGGGCCGAACTGCCAGGTGGCGCGGTCGAGGACCAGCGGGCCCTGGCCGGGACCGCCCGCGTGCAGCGTGACGTCCTCCAGGTCGTAGACCGTACGGCCGAGGCGGGCGGTGGCGAACTTGACCAGCTCGACGGACTCCCGCGCCGGGGGCTCGTCCGCGATCAGCGCCTGGGCCGCCTCGATGCGGAACTTGGGCTTCGAGGTGCGCGCGGGCGGGCCGCGGCGCAGCCAGGCGATCTCCTTGCGCATGAGGTTCTGGCGGCGGGCCTCCGAGGCGGCGGCCACCCGGACGCGCTCGGCCTTGGCCAGCACGTAGGCGGCGTATCCCCCCTCGTAGCGCTCGACGGAGCCGTCGACGACCTCCCAGGTCCTCGTCGAGACCGCGTCCAGGAACCACCGGTCGTGGGTGACGACCAGCAGCGCGGTCTTACGGCCCGACAGGTGTCTGGCCAGCCAGTCGATGGCCTCGATGTCCAGGTGGTTGGTCGGCTCGTCCAGGATGATCAGGTCGTGCTCGTCGATGAGCAGCTTGGCCAGGGCGGTACGGCGCCGCTCACCACCCGACAGGCTCCCGGCCAGCGCGTCCAGATCGATGTCGCCGAGCAGGTTGCCGAGGATCTCGCGGATGCCCGCGTCACCCGCCCACTCGTGCTCCTGCCTGCCGCCCAGGACGATGTCCCGCACCGAACGGGCCGGGTCGAGGTCGTCGCCCTGGGACAACGAGCCCACGTGCAGACCGCGGTTGTGGGTCACCCGACCGGCGTTCGGTTTGAGCTTTCCGGCGAGCACCGAGATGAGCGTGGTCTTGCCGCCACCGTTGCGGCCGACCACCCCGATGCGGTCGCCCGCTTCGATGCCGAGGGAGACATCGCTGAGCAGCGGCTTGGGACCGTAGGAGTGGGAGACCGACTCAAGATTGACCAGATTCATCGCGACACAAGCGTATCCGGTCCAGGCTCAGACCACCGTCGGGCCGGGAACGGGACCGTGGGCGGTGATGACGTCGCGGGCCACTCCCGCCCCCCTGAGCGCCAGGGCCAGCTCCGCGGCGTGGGCCTCGGAGTCCGCCAGGAAGGCGCAGGTCGGGCCGGAGCCCGAGACGAGGGCGCCCAGCGCGCCGTGCTCACGCCCGGCGTCGAGGGTGCGGGTCAGGGAGCGGCGGAGCATCACGGCGGCGGGCTGCAGGTCGTTGACCAGTTCGGCGCCGAGAGCCTTGGGGTCTCCCTCGCGGAGCGCGGCCAGCAGCGGCTCGGAGGCCTGGGGCCAGGCGACCTTCTCCCCGGTGGCCTCGCGCATGCGGTCGCACTCGGCGTAGACCTTCGCCGTCGACAGGCCGCCGTCGGCCAGGGCGAACACCCAGTGGAACGTGCCACCCACCGGCAGCGGGGTCAGCCGCTCTCCCCTGCCGGTGCCGACGGCCGTACCGCCGAGCAACGCGAAGGGGACGTCACTGCCCAGATCCGCGGCGATCTCCAGGAGGTCCTCGATCGGCAGGCCCAGGCCCCACAGCTCGTTGCAGGCGACCAGCGCGGCGGCGGCGTCGGCGCTGCCGCCCGCCATGCCCCCCGCGACCGGGATCGACTTGCGGATGACCAGGCTGACGCCGTAGGGGCGGCCCGCGTGCCTCGCCAGCGCGAGGGCGGCCTGGATGGCGAGGTTGTCGTCGTCTTCCGGAACCTGGTCGGCCGACTCGCCCTCGACCCGGACGCTCATCCCGGTCTCGGCGACGGCCGTCACCTCATCGAAGATCGACACGGCGTGAAAGACGTTGACCAGGTCGTGGAAACCGTCGTCACGCAGCGGTCCGACCGCCAGTTGCAGGTTGACCTTGGCGGGCACGCGGACGGTCACGGAGTTCATGTGTCCCTCATCTGCGCTCACTCGTCACGGCCCCCGATCGTAACGGGATTCCGTCCCCCGTCCGCACAGGCGCCCCGACATATATCCTCATATACGCTTTTCTGCGATTCGCGCGAAATCTTCAATGGAGAGTTGTTCACCCCGCTGCGTGGGATCGATTCCCGCGGCGCGCAACGCCCGCTCGGCGGCGGCGGCCGTACCCGCCCAGGACGCCAGGGCGGCGCGCAGGGTCTTGCGCCGCTGGGCGAAGGCGGCGTCCACCACCGCGAAGACCTCCTCGCGGGAGGCCTCGGTGACCGGAGGCTCGCGGCGGGTCATCGCGACGAGGCCGGAGTCCACGTTGGGAACCGGCCAGAAGACCGTCCGCCCGACGGGACCGGCCCTGCGGACGTCGGCGTACCAGGCGGCCTTGAGCGAGGGAATGCCGTAGATCTTGGAGCCGGGCGTCGCGGCGAGGCGGTCGGCGACCTCCGCCTGGACCATGACGAGGATGCCGCGCAGGGACGGCATTGTCTCCAGCAGGTGCAGCACCACGGGAACGGACACGTTGTAGGGGAGGTTCGCGACCAGCGCGGTCGGCTGGTCCTCCGGCAGATCTCCGGGCAGCACCCGCATGGCGTCCGCGTGGACGACGGTGAGCCGGTCGGCGAGTTCGGGAGCGTGCTCGGCGACGGTCAGCGGCAGCTGCGCGGCCAGAACCGGGTCGATCTCCACCGCGACCACACCGCGGACCTCGGGAAGCAGCGCGAGGGTGAGCGAGCCCAGGCCGGGGCCGACCTCGATGACCACGTCGTCGGGACGTAGCCCGGCGACCCGGACGATCCGGCGGACGGTGCCTCCGTCGATCACGAAGTTCTGGCCGAGTTTCTTGGTCGGGCGGATGTCGAGCCTGTCCGCCAGCTCGCGTATCTCCACCGGGCCGAGCAGGCTCATGACCGCTCCTCCCCCGGCGCTCCGAAGCCGGCGCTCACCCGGTCGCCGTACCCATCGCGCCCACTGCCTCGTCCGCTGCTCTCGGTCACGACCGCACTCCCCACGTCATCCGACAAGTTTCGCGCATCGAGCACCCTGCGACGACGCGTGACGGACGAACGGCCCCGACCGGACGGGGGTGGAGGGAGCGGACAGACCCGATCGGACGAGGGTGGGGGGCAGGTGGACCCGGCCGAGCGGGGAGTGAAGGACAGACGGCTCCGGCCTGGCGGGGTGAGGAACAGACGGCTCCGGCCGGGTGAAAGCGCGGGGCGGACTCCGGCCAACGCGAAGAGGTGGGGGGGGGGCCGCCCCCCCCCCCCCCGGGGCGGCCCCCCGCGCCCCCCCCCCCGCCGCCCCCCCCCCCGCGGGCCCGGGGCGCCCCGGCCCCCCCAGAGAG